>JAOAAR010000056.1 GCA_026418755.1 Planctomycetota bacterium | reverse complement strand
CTTCAACACCGCTCCTTATAAATCAGTCATCACCCACGGATTCGTAGTTGATGAGCAAGGGCGCAAAATGTCTAAATCCCTCGGCAACTTCATCTCTGTTGACGAAGTTTTGAAAAACTACGGCGCAGACATAGTCCGCCTTTGGGTCGCCTCCGTTGACTATCAATCTGACACAAGCACATCTCTCGAGATAATCGGCAGTGCTGTTGACCCATACAGAAAAATCCGAAACACTATACGATACATCCTTGGCGCTCTCTCCGACTTCAACCCCAAAAATGATTCTATTCCCTACAAGAAACTGGATGAACTGGACAGATGGGCGCTTGCAGTGCTCAACCTCCTTATTAGACAATCCCGTTCCGCATATGACGCCGTGGAGTTTCATTCCCTCTTCCAGCGCATTTTCCGCTTCTGCGTCGTCGAAATGAGCAGTTTCTATTTCGATGTCATCAAGGATAGACTATACTGCGAACCCGCCGCTTCTCTAAAACGCCGCTCCTCACAGACCGCTCTCTTCCAAATCGGCTCCGCCATCATCCGCCTCCTCGCACCAATCCTCGTCCATACAGCAGAAGAGGCTTGGGAACTCCTGCCACTCGAAAAAAAGGAAGAGAGCGTCCATCTGGAATCAATGCCAGAAGTTCAAGAAGACCTTATTGATGTTCCGTTGCTCGAACGATACGAGCGCTTCTTCGCAATAAGACACGAAGTCGCTCGCTTCATCGAGAAACTTCGTAATGATAAAACGGTGGGAAGTTCTCTTGAAGTGGCTGTAGAACTATACTCCACAGAAGAGGAACTTTTGCACCTCCTCCGCTCCTTTGGCGAAGAGAGACTCGCTGAACTCCTTATCACAAGCGATGTGAACCTCTTCGAAAAAGCATCAGAAGACAGCGTTCCAGCACAAGATGTAAGGGGACTGTGGCTGCGGGTGAAGAAAACGGAGAACTCGAAGTGCGCTCGGTGCTGGCGCCATCTCAAGGATGTCGGAACAGAAAAGAAATATCCCGACCTCTGCCAAAGATGTGCTAATGTTGTTGAAGGACTGCTCAAATGAGAAAAAAGATAGAAAAACTTATCAGAGAAAGCATCGCTGTAAAGGAGAAACTTCTGGAATGTACAGAAGAAATCTTCACCTTAGCCAAGCGCATAATTGATGTGTTGAAAGAGGATGGCGTCGTTTATCTTTTCGGAAACGGAGGCTCCGCCGCCGATGCCCAACACATCGCCGCAGAACTTTCAGGACGATTCCTTCTCGACCGCTCCCCACTCCCAGCAGTCGCCCTTACTACTAATACCTCTGCTATCACCGCAATCGCAAACGACTACGGATTCGATTCAGTCTTCTCCCGTCAACTTGAGGGGCTCATAACTCCCAAAGATATTGCCATCGGCATAACCACTTCTGGCAAGTCCCCTAATGTTCTCCGTGCGCTCCGTCGAGCAAAAGAATTGAACGCATCAACCGCCGCACTAACAGGCAACTTCACCGACTCAATTAGAGAACTATGCGACATTGTAGTCGCCGTTCCGTCAAGCAGCACTCCGAGAATCCAGGAAGCACACATACTCATAGGACATATTATCTGCGAACTGGTCGAAAAAGGATTGTTCGCCTGATTGCTTGAATCAAGTACCATTTCTCGATTTGGTAGTATAATTTACAAAAACAACAACTACCGTAACTACTGTTGCAAGAATACCATCAAAAGCGGTATAGAGACGCTGTCAACTAACAGCGAGGTATGTGACCCTGCATTCGCTGCAAAAAACCATCCAGACGCAAACAGAACTCTGTCACCAGGTCCCTCACTTCTTCTTCCTTCACTCCCGCCCTCCGCGAGATTGCCCTTACTTCCTCATCATTCAGTCTATCATACCGTTTAACCTCGTCACAACTCATCCTTAATAAGATTCTATACTGTCTCCTTCTCCGCCGTTTCGTCTCTCTTTTCAAATATCTGAGGAGTTTAGCGTCCTTTGTTCTTTTTCTACCATCTGAAGCCAAAAACTTGAAAGGGGAGAAAAGCGAAAATAACTCCATTATCGTTTCGATTCTGATTGAGACCAGCAAGTCTTGCGGCGTGTAAAGCCTTTTCGCCTTCATCCGACTGCGGGGAGCGAGAAACCATTGCAAAATCAAAAGAACTAAAAAGACCCCTGCTGCCGCACCCACAACAATCAGAATCTTTTCCACACAAAACCCTCTTACACTCTTCTTCACAGATTATATTCTATTCTGCTCTGCAACTCAACAACTTCCGCCGTTTAAGGGAAGATGTGATTTCGGATAAGCGAATTCGGAATAGTTTGTGACTCAAGAAGAGTGTATGATGGGGCAAGTAGGAAGCGCGGAGAGGAAGATTTTGCCGTATGGACGCTTCAGAATGCGACTGTCCATTATGGCGACTCTACCTTTGTCTGTCGAATGCCGGATGAGCCTACCAAAACCCTGACGGAGTTTAATGACCGCTTCAGGAAGGGAGAATTCGAGGAAAGGATTTCTGCCTTGTGCCTTTATCCTCTCAGATTTTGCCTCAATCTCTGCGCGAGCAGGAACATCAAAAGGCAGCCGAGTTATGATGAGCAGAGTGAGTGCCTCTCCCGGAACATCTACCCCCTGCCAGAAACTCTCTGTCCCAAAAAGGACGCTGTTCTTTTTGCTGCGAAACTTTTCTATAAGAACCGTTCTTTGCTCCTCTCCTTGAATGAGAGGATTCAGTTCTGCGGAGCGGAATTTTGCTGCTGTCTTCGCATACACATACCGCATAGTCTCGTAACTCGTAAAGAGAATCAAAGCAGAACCGCGGTTCTCGACCACCAGTTTCGCAATCTCTTTTACAAGAAACTCTTCGTAGCCTTCTTCTGTTGGTTCAGGACCATTAGGATATAGAATGATTTTTGTAGATGAGGCATAATTAAAGATAGGAGGAAGTTTCAAGAATTGGGCGTCTTTTATCCCAAGTGTGTTGGTGAGATAGTTGAAGCCGTATTCACCTGCCGTAAGAGTTGCTCCTACCAAAATGGTAGGATTTCCATGCGAAAGGAACTCTTCTCCGAACAGTCTTTCGATGTTCAAAGGTGTCTGACACAAAGTGATATCCTCTTCTTTGCTCTCGATATAATAAACAGAGTCTTCTGATTCCTGTTTGATGAAGTTGTCTAAAAAACTTGTTACCTCTTCGAGTTTCACCGCAAACGATTCTGCTTCTAATCCGACATCGAAAATCATCGTGTCTTTAATAGAATGCAGTCGTTCGGAGACTTTTTTAACGGAAGAGATAAGAGATGAAGGGTCAGCACTCAAAGGTTTTATTACTCTCCCACTTGGAGGAAGGTTAAGCGCTTCTTTTTTGACCTTTTCAAAAAATTTTTTCGTCTCTCTTTTAGCGTTTTCAACCAGTCTTCCTACTACTAGAGAGTCTGAAACGGCTGTCTTCGCTTGAATAAGAAGGTGTTGGATGTAATGCTCACTAACTTTTGAGGAGAAAGCGCTTGCAACTGAATCGGCGATAGTATGCGCTTCGTCCAGGATGACTGCGGAGTATTGAGGAAGTAATGCTTTTTGTTGTTTCTTTAAGTTAAAATCTGTGAAAAGAAGAGAGTGGTTTGTGATGATGAGGGCAGAAGAGTGCCAGAGGCGGCGTATATTCTGGTAAAAGCAGTGGTTGAGAAAAGGACACTTCGTCCCGGCACAGGATAGTCCGTCAGAAGAGTTCTTTTCCCAGATGTCGGAAGGGATGGGGATGTTTAATTCTTCAACATCTCCGGTTCTGGTGCTCTGTGACCAATCGGATATGGTGGAAAGATAAGCGGCTTCACGCCCATCCAGGGATTCAAGAAGAGAGACATTCTTGCGGAAACGACGGAGACAGAGATAATTTCTGCGCCCTTTGGCAAGCGAGACCTGAGCATCGGATTCAAGGAGGCGAAGTGCTAGAGGGACATCCTTTTTGAGGAGTTGTTCTTGAAGGTTTTTGGTGTAGGTGCTGACGATAACAGGTGAACCTGTGCTAATGGCAAAATGGAGTGAAGGGACAAGATAGGCGAGTGATTTGCCAGTTCCTGTGTCCGCTTCTGCGAGGAGGATACTGGACTCTTCAAGAGATTTTTGAACTGCTTCTGCGAGTTTGAGTTGAATGGTTCTTGGTTCGAAGTTTGGGAGGATTTTTGAGAGGACGCCGTCTTTAGCGAAGATGAGTTTTAAGTTCATCCTGTACCTCTTTTGTGGAGCGGAATGCTGCATCGAGCAAGAGTTCGATTTGTTCTTCTGCGATTACGAGCGGCGGGAAAAAGACGAGGATGTTGCCGAGCGGTCGCATAATCACGCCGTATTTCCGGGCGCGTCTTATAACTCTGTGCCCGATTCTTTCTGAGAGTTTGAAAGGCTCTTTCGTTGTCTTATTTTTGACGAGTTCGACTCCAGCGATGAATCCACATTGGCGCACATCTCCCACGATTTCCAATTCTTTGAATCGTTCAAGAAGGGTTGTGAGTCTTTTAATCTTGGGAGGGAGTTTTTTGAGGCTCTTTTCTTCATCAAAGATTTCGAGGTTTGCGAGTGCAGCAGCGCAGGAGAGCGCATTTCCCGTGTATGTATGCCCATGGAAGAATGTCTTTTCATATTCGCCAATAAATGATTCATAGACGCTTTCTTTGAAAATCGTAACAGCAAGCGGAAGGTATCCGCCTGTGATTCCTTTGGCGAGGCAAAGGACATCAGGGACGATTCCTTCCTGTTCGAAGGCGAACATTGTTCCTGTTCTACCGAAGCCGACAGCGACTTCGTCAAGAATGAGAGGAATTTTATGTTCATCGCAAACTTCTTTTACTCGTTTTAAGAACCCTTTTGGATGGACGATGATTCCGCCGGCACACTGGACGAGCGGTTCGAGGATGACGGCAGCAATCTTTTCGGCGTTTTCGGAAACGAGTCTTTTGAACTCCGTAAGACACTTCATTCCGCAGGATTTGGGCGTCATCTCAAATTTGCAACGATAACAATATGGGGACGGAGCGCGAAGCACATCGAACAATAAATCTCTATATATAGAATGGAACAACTCTACTCCGCCGACGGAAACCGCTCCAAGCGTATCACCGTGATAGGCGTTCTCAAAAGCGACGAATTTTTTGCGTTTTGTTTTCTTATCGAGATTATGCCAGTATTGGTAACAGGCTTTAAGTGCGACTTCGACAGCAGTTGAGCCGTTATCAGAATAAAAGATTCGTGTTAGTTCTTTTGGCAGAATCTTTGAGAGTTTCTTAGAGAGTTTGAGTGCAGGTTCGGATTTGAGTCCCAAAAGTGTGGAATGGGCGAATTTTCTGAGTTGGGCTTCAATTGCGGAGTTGATTTTCGGATGATTGTGACCGTGAAGATTTACCCAAAGAGAAGAGACTCCGTCAATATAACGATTACCTTTTTCGTCAATGAGGTAGACTCCATCTGCAGCGACGATTGTAGGGATTCCGACCGACGAATCGTCGTTCTCAAACTCTGCCATCTGTGTGAACGGATACCAAATTCTTTTATCTTTTCCCACTGTTTTCATTTATGGGTTACCACTACAGGTAGTGGTGTCTTTTTTACCCCTTTTACTTTTGGTGTTTGTTTTAATCAGGGCGCCAAGTTTCTTTCAAGAATTTCGGTAAATACGCTGCCTCTTTTGGTCCGACAATCACCTTCCATTTCCCACCTAACTCTTCTTCAAGAGCGCCGCTCATCACAGCGACAAGTCCTGGGATGATGATTTTTCTGTGCTTGACTTTGTTTTCGACATCAGCCTTTTTCATCGCTGCAGCAACGACCTTTTCATTCAGTTTGTCACCTGAATACGCTGTTAGGACACTCAACCCTTCCGTATCCACAGCCAGAATCCAAGATGGCACGCGGCTTGCATCCACTTCGCCTTCGACGGTGAAGTATGTGAGAGAGAAATTGGTAGTGAACATGAGAGGAGAGTTTTCGTTTGGCTCGCGGATTGGATACAGTTTCGGCTCGACTGCAATCGGTTTTTGAGGGTTGGAGTAAATGTTCTGGCGTGCGACGAGAAGGGGGAGGATGTGATGTGGCTCGACTAAATCAGTTACGACGATACCGGCGTATTTACAGATGGATGTGACTGCGTTTGCGGCTTCTGCGTAAGGGTCAGGAGCGAACGCAAAGGAAAGGGTTGGATAGCCCAGAGGTCTGAAACTCTTTTTGAGAGCAGCGCGTCTTATGAGTGTCTGCGCCTCGATTTCTTTCAAGAGGTTACCGTCCGTCTCAAGGGAGAGAATCATCTCATCAACTCCCATCTCTTTCAGTTTACTGGTGAGGTTGGAGAGTTCGTCAAGGGATTTTCCTTTGACAGCGAGGGGGAGATTCAAATCCTTTGAAAGTTTGCCGAGTGTTTCGAAATTGGATGTGTCGGCAGCGAAGATAAGGGGGCGGCGAGTTTTGACCGCTTCTGCTGCACTCTTCAATGCGGCGGGATTGTTGCTCATCAGAATCAAGCCGTGGGGGAGTTTTGAGATGAGTTCTTTGGCGCGACTGGTGAATTTGCCTGCATCGTTACTCTTGTTAAAGAGAGCAACAAGATTGACTTTGATTTCGAAGCCTATTCGTTGAAAGAGGAGTTTTTTAATTTTTTCGATGCGGGCGTTGAAGGAAGAATCGTCGAGGTCGTCGTTGATGCGGACTGCGATGGCGGTTTCGTGGTAGAATTTGTCGTCGTGGCGGAAGAGAACCTGTTCTTCTCCAATTTGGACTTTGAATGAGCCTTCGCCAAGCGTGACGAGTTTAATAGGTGGTGCGGATGCTGCATCTAACTGGGCTTTTGCCGCTTCACTCACATAAGGGCATTTTGTCAATTCGACTTTTTTTTGTGCCAACTGCATCGCAAATGCAAGGCAGGTCGGAAAACCACACTCGCGGCAGTTCGTTTTCGGCAGGAGTTTGTAAATATCGAGCCCTGTGAGAGCCATAACATCTCCTCCTAAATAAAACTACTGCTTTATTGTCGCAGATAGGGTAGTGTAGTCAATTAAAAACCGCTTTGTCTCTGAGAAGTTCAAATGCGGCGGCAGCGGGGTCCTGAAGGGGTATCTTCGATTATGAACCCTTGTTTCAGGAGTTTTTCTCTTATGGAATCTGCCGTGGAGTAGTCTTTTGCTCGTCTTGCCTGTTCTCGTTGTCTGACAGAATCGAGAATCTCTTCAGGAATCTCTTTGCGGCGTTCCACATCGAGGACAGCGAGGATGGAGTCGAAGGAGTGGAATAAAGCGGCGATTTTTTGTGCTTGTTTTTGAGAAAGGCGGGATTTATTCAATGATGTATTTGCGAGGCGGATGAAATCGAAGAGGACAGCAAGGGTTTCGGAAATGTTTAAGTCGTTGTCCATAGATGAGTCGAATCGATGTTTGAGTTCTGAGATTTTGGGTTCTAAGTCAGGGTCATCGGGGATACAAGGAGCGGATTCAAGAGAGAGAAGGAAAGTTTCGATTCGTTCGATGGCGTTTTTGGCGGCATCAAGAGAATCGAGAGTGAAGTTGAGAGGCTGGCGGTAGTGGGTGGATGCGAGAGCGTAACGGAGGAACCGGGGTTGATAATTTCTGCTAAGGAGGTCTTTGACGGTGTAGAAGTTACCAAGTGATTTGGACATTTTTTTACCGTCAACGAGAAGGAATCGCACATGGAGCCAGAAGCGGACGAAAGGTTTACCTGTGGAGGATTCTGCTTGAGCGATTTCGCATTCGTGGTGAGGGAAGATGAGGTCTTCGCCGCCTGTGTGGATGTCAAAGGTTTCTCCGAGGTATTTGATGCTCATTGAGGAGCATTCGATATGCCAGCCTGGGAAACCTCTTCCGAAAGGAGCATCCCATTGCATAATGTGGTGGGGGTCGAACTTCCAGAGGGCGAAGTCGGCGGGATGGCGTTTGTTGGGGTTTATTTCTATGCGAGCGCCAGCTTGGAGTTTGTCGATGGTATTGCCTGAGAGTTGTCCGTAGCGCGGAAATTTGGTAATGTCGAAATAGACTCCGTCGGATGCTATGTATGCGTAGTTTTTGTCGAGAAGGGTCTGGATTGTTCGAATCATTTCTGGGATGTGTTCGGTGGCGCGGGGATAGTGGTGGGCTCGTTTAAGTCTTAGAGCGTCGAGGTCTTCGAAGAAAGAGTTTTCGTAAAATCGAGCGATGGTGTACGGGTCTCGTTTCTCTTTTTTTGCGGAGAGTTCGAGTTTATCCTCGCCTTCGTCTGAGTCTGTGGTCATATGGCCGACATCTGTGATGTTCATCACTTGGAGGACAGGGTAGTTTTTGTATTCAAGATAGCGGCGGAGAAGGTCTGCGAAGATGAAAGACCTGAAGTTCCCGATGTGGGCGTGGTTGTAGACGGTAAGTCCGCAACTATACATACGGACAGTTTTACCGTCAAGAGGTTTAAATTCTTCTATTCGGCGAGAGAGAGTGTTATAAAGAAGCATAGGCGAGTTTCCTTTCAACAGTTTTTATCGGGTTCATATCTTTCTCCTTTTTTCGTTTCTCATTGAGTGTTCGGAGAGGATGTTTTGGACTTTTCGTATTCTGACTTGAAGAAGTTCGTTCTCATCGAGGTTGAGGAGGGAAGAGAGAATATGTTTGGCGCGAATCTGTCTGCCGTCTATGATGCGGACATCCAGATGGAGTTTTGTTTCGTGCAGTTCTACGGATTGGACGAATTGGCGGAGGTTGACGAGGCGTTCTTTTCCTTTGCGTTCTTTAAGAAAAGGGATCTCTTTTTTTGAGAGGAACTCTTTTATGCGCTCCTCAATTTGCGCGGGGGTCATTTTCTCAAGAAGCGGCGATATATCGATTCTGTATTTGACTCCTATAAGTTGCTCGCCGATAGAAGGCTCTTTTGGGGAGATTGGACGAACCTGATAGAGTGCCTGTCTCTTATACACATCT
>JAOAAR010000055.1 GCA_026418755.1 Planctomycetota bacterium | reverse complement strand
TTCCCCAGGTGAGTTCGCTTGAGAGTCTTGTTCCTGTGGGAAAGAGTTTTGAGAGTTCGACTTCTCCTGTGAGGGTATCTGTGGTGTTGTCTGGGAATCTTTCTTTTTCTCGCTTGTGAGAGAAGGAGACTTTGCTGCTGAGGACGAAGTCGAAAGCGGCTCGTTCCATCTCTTCCAGTGTGCTGCTGATTTCTGCTTTTCTTTTTTCAACTTTCAGGCTCCGATTGTTTTCGAGCGCCATGAGGACGGCATCGTGGACGCCAATTTCAAGAGGGCCTTTGAAAGGTTTTGTTTCTGGATTTTCTGGGCGGTTGTTTATGCGGGCGAGGGATGGCTTTGCATCGGGTGGAGGAAGGTTGGGATGAGGGTTTCCTGTTAGTGAGCAGGAGATGAGGAGGAGGGTAAGAATGCAAAGGGAAAGAGAGACGATTTTTTTTGTTGTTATCTTTGCCATTTCAAGGACTCCTATTCGTATCGAAGCGCTTCTATGGGGTCAAGGAGCGCTGCTCTCTGGGCAGGATAATAGCCGAAGAAGATGCCCACTGCTACGGCGAACGAAAGCGCCAACAGTATACTTGTTATCTCCACCGAAGTTGGGAATTCGAGCGCTTTCTCGACTATTTTTGAGCCTCCGACTCCTGCGGCGACGCCGAGTGCGCCCCCTAATCCGCTCATCAAGCAAGATTCTATGAGGAACTGCCTCATAATATCTCTGTTTTTGGCGCCTATCGCCTTGCGTATGCCTATCTCGCGTGTTCTTTCCGTCACTGTTACCAGCATTATGTTCATTATGCCGATTCCGCCGACCAACATTGAGATTCCTGCGATACTGCCAAGAAGAATCGTGAAAGTTCGGGTTACATCGGACATAGTCTCTAGAAGTTCTGCCTGATTGAACACTCGGAAGTCATCTTCTTGTCCTTCGGGGGTTTTATGTCGCTTCCGCAAGAGGGATGTTACTTCTTCCTGTACTGTGTTTAGAGCAGAGTTTGAGGTTGCTTGGATGTTAATCTCATTGAGGTAATCCATTCCGAAGAGCCGTTTCATGGCGGAGGTATAAGGGATGACCACCATATCGTCGGGGCTGAAAGGGCCTGTTTCTCCTTTTGGTTTCAGGACGCCGATGACTCTGAAGTTCAGATTGTTTATCTTGATGACTTCTCCGATGGGCTCATTGACTCCGAAGAGGTTTTCTGCTGTCACGGAGCCGAGGACGGCGACCGCAGAAGAGCGCTCAACCTCGCCTTCTGTGAAACTTCTGCCGCGTTCTATTTCGTAATTGCGTAGCGGGAAGTAGGTGGTTGCCGTGCCGATGACGCTTGAACGGGTGTTTTTGTTGTAATACTTGAGTTGCGCGCTTCCACGCACCACAGGTGCTACTCCTTTCACATCTTTTACGCTTGATAGGATTGCCTCTGCGTCGCTGAGAGTCAAATTCTGACGGGTGCCGAGAACCACACCCATTCGTCTATGCCAGGAGGGGTGCACTACAAGGAGATTGGTGCCCATTGAGGAGATCCTCTCGACTACCTGTTGTTGTGCGCCTGCACCGAGGGCGAGCATTGAGATGACGGCTGCGACACCGATGATGATTCCGAGCATTGCCAAGAAGGAGCGCAGTTTGTTTGCGAGCAACCCCTTCAAAGCCACCTTCAAGAGCGTCCAAAACAACATATGAGTGCACCTTTCTTTAACTTTCTTTTACTTTTCGTCCGTCTTTTAAGAGAATCTGCCGCTTGCAGCAACTTGCGATATCGGGCTCGTGTGTCACAATGATGATGGTTCTGCCCTGGGCGTTGAGTTCGGTGAAAATTTTTATTATCTCTTCACCTGCTTTTGAGTCGAGGTTTCCTGTTGGTTCATCTGCCAGAATCACTGCGGGTTCAGTGACTATGGCGCGGGCAATTGCAACTCTTTGTCGCTCTCCTCCAGATAATTGATTGGGCTCGTGGTGGATTCTGTCTGAAAGTCCGACGCTTGCGAGTGCTGCTTTAGCCTTTTCTTTGGCTCTCCGTGCGCCGCCGTATAACAAGGGTAACTCGACATTTTCCAACGCAGAGAGCCTTGGTATCAAGTTGAATGTTTGAAAGACGAAGCCAATGTGGCGGTTTCGCATCTCTGCCAGTTGGTTACTGGGTAGTCGCGATACATCCCGCCCAGCCAGAAAGTAGGTCCCGGAATCGGGTCGGTCGAGGCAGCCAAGGATATGCATAAGGGTGGATTTTCCGCTGCCTGAAGGTCCCATTATCGCTAACATCTCGCCGTCTCTGACTTCCAGGCTGACGCCGTCAAGTGCGCGAACGATACTTCTGCCCATCTTGTATGTTTTGACCAACGCCTCGGCTTTTATCATCATCTTCGTCTCCCACTACCTCCGAACATGAAAGGAGGACGAGGCATTCCTTGGCCGCTCCGCCACTTGCTATCCGCCTCACTTCTCTGAACTACTACGGTTTCACCTTCCTTCAATCCTTCTGAAACTTCAATCTTTATCCCATCAGAAATTCCGACGAGGACTGCTCGTTCCTCTTTGCTTTTATCCTCTTTCATCACCGTTACCATCCGCTTGCCGTCTTTCCGAACAACCGCATCTATCGGCACCAGAAGCACATTTTTCTTCTCATCTATCAGTATCTCCACATTTGCCGTCATCTCTGGTTTCAAAAGAGATTTCTCCTTATCCATCACTTCAATCTTCACCTCAAATGTTACCACATTTGATACGGTTACCCCTTTGGTCGCAATCCGCACAACTTCTCCGCGGAACCTTTTCATTGGGAATGCATCCACTGTTATCTTTACGGGCTGTCCGATTCTCACCTTTCCTATGTCGCTCTCATCTACGGCTGCCAGGACGAAGATTCTTGAAAGGTCTGACAGAACCATTACTGTCGTTCCTCCGCCGACATTACTTATTCCTGAAGATATGATCTGTCCTTTCTGGACATTTCGCTCGGAGACGGTGCCGTCAATTGGTGCGTACACTTTTGTGTCTTTCAGTCGCTGCTCTGCTACCGAAAGAGAAATCTTGTTCGACTCGACTTGCGTCTCTGCAAGAATCACATCTTGTCTCTTCAATTCAAGTGACATTTCTTGAACTTTCAACTCTTCCATCCTTATCTTGGCTGCTTCGAGGTCTGCTGCCGCTTGCACAACGGAGGTCTGTACCGTCTCATACTCTTCTTTACTCGTCAAATTTTTCTCAAGAAGTTGTTTCACTCGCTCAAACTTAGCACAGGCGTCTTGCCAGCGAACCATCGCAGCACTCAACGCTGTTTCGGCTTTTCTCTTCTCTGTCTTCAGGCTCTCTTCTGCAATTTTAAGGTTCTGCCTTGCCTGCTCGAGCCGCGCTATTGACGCTGCAAGCGCTTCTTCAGCCTGTCTAACCGCTCTTTGCTCGTCTACGGGGTCAAGTTCGACTAACAAATCCCCCATCTTCACTTCATCGCTCACATCAAAAGGTAACTTTACTATCTCTCCACTCGCTTTACACTTTATAGCCACTTCAAGATTTGCTACTACCTTACCTGTTGCTGAAACAGATAACACGATACCGCCTCTCTCAACCACAGCCGTTGCTTCCTTCGGCGCACTCTGCTCTTCTGGAACCTTCCCTTTTTCCCAGTAATAATACCCACCGCCTGCAATCCCAAGAATCACCACTAACGCAATCAGTTTCTTCATATCGCCTCTCCTCTATACTTTTTCACCCTCGTTCCTTTTAACTCCTCGATAAAAGAGTTCTACTATAACCTTATCCTTTTTCATTGCTTTCGGCGCATTACCTAAATCGTGGTCTCGCGTCCATAACATCCCTAACAAAAATGCTGCCAACACCTCTGCCTTGATGTCTCTTCTCACATCTCCTTCTTCTATTCCCTTTCTTATCACGCCTGCAACCATCTCTATCATCTTTTTTCTGCGTTCAAAAAGTTCCTTCCGAACATCTTTCCTTGCCCACAATATCTGAACATCTCCTGAATGGCTCATTTTGAAAAAATTGTGCTTGCGCCTAAAATGCTTTCCTATAAACTTGCATAGAAGAGAGAGTCTTTTAAGGAAGGCTTCTTCTTCGGGTATTTTGCTACCAACAAGTTCGCACAATTCATCAAAACCCGATAGAAGAGTCTGCACAAACAAGTCGTCCTTGTCCTTAAAATAGCGGTAGATTGTCCCCTTCCCGACACGTGCGGCGGCAGCGACATCATCCATCTTTATCTCGTGAAATCTTTTACTCGCAAACAGTCTTTCTGCTACTTCCATAATCTCTTTTTTCCTGTCTCGCTTTGCCATTTATCGCTTCCCGAAACTCTCACCAAATGGAACTGACCAGTCAGTATCATTATAATAAGGTAGAATCGCTTAGTCAACACAAAATTCAAAAAATATCTGTTCGCAAAATCAGTTCACCGCTTCTTTGAACTCTTCTTGAGCGCTCTGGCAGGTACACCGACCACAGTCTCTCCGGGAGCAACATCACGATTCTTGGTCACAACCGCTCCTGCTCCTGTTATAGCACCTTCCCCAATCCGAACAGGCGCGATTAGCACCGTACCGCTCCCTACTGATGCTTTTTTCCCTATTACAGTTTTGTGCTTGGCTACACCGTCGTAGTTCGCACAAATCGTTCCTGCACCGATGTTCGCCTCCGCACCTATTTCAGAGTCTCCTAAGTAACTCAAATGTTTCGCTTTTGCTTTTTCTCCCATCACAGTGTTCTTAGTCTCTACGAAGTTGCCTACTTCCGAACCCTCTTTGAGAATCGTTCCTTTTCGCAGATGAGAGAACGGACCCACCTCACAACCTTTGCCGATGCGAACTCCTCTTCTGATTACGCAAAACGGCTCAATCACGCATTCGCCTTCAATCTCTACCCCATACTCGATATAGACCAGTTCGGGTGCTGCCATTCGTGCTCCTTTCTTCATCGCCTCCGCTCGAAGCCTCTGCTGTAAGAGGCTCTCCGCTTTGACCAACTGCTCCATTTCGTTTATCCCAAGCGCTTCTTCTTCTTCACAGAGTACTGAGGAGATTTTTTTCGTATGGCGCACGACATCTGTTAAGTAATACTCTCCTTTCTTCTCGGAAGGTTTTAAGAGAGGGAGAACTTTTTCCAAGAATCCAGTTCTGTATGCAGCAACACCTGTAAATATTTCGTTTCTTTTCTCTTTCTCTTCCTTTATTTCTGCTTCCTCTACTATTGCACAGATAGAATCATCTTTTCGGATGATTCTGCCGTAGCCTCTTGGGTCTTTCACGAACGCTGAAAGGAGTGTCACATCAGCACCGCTTTTTGTGTGCTCCTCGATAAGGGCGGAAAGAGTCTCTCTTTTTATCAGCGGCACATCCGCATAGAGAACTACCGCATTCTCTTTTTTTATATGCGGCAACGCTACGCGAACAGCGTCTGCGGTTCCCAACTGCTCCTTCTGCTCTACGATAGTCACCTTTTTGTTCAACCTTTTGAGTTCCTCTTTTACTAACTCTCCTCCCCAGCCCAGAACAACTATCGCTTGCTCTGAGAGGGTGGACGCAAGATTCAGAACCAACTCGAGGAGAGTCGCACCGCAGATTCTCTGCAAGGGCTTCGGCAGTTCAGAGCGCATCCGTTCTCCTTTTCCAGCCGCAAGAACCAGAATATCAAAACTCATACCAGACCCTCCAAACCGCAATCATTCTATCTTTCTTTTTGCCGATTTACAAGCCACTATAGTCTGAAGTTTTCTTCCCTTCTCCTTTGTAGGAGTCTGCTTGAAAGAGAATACTGGGTGAGTTAGAATTGTTCGTAGGGTATTTTTCTGGAGACGCAATGGAGAAGAAGGTAGGTGAGTTCGTAAATCTGTGGTCGCAACTTAGGAGTGGGATAGAGAGCGTAATTGTGGGGCATAAGGATGTTGTTGAAGGGGTGATGACGGGGTTGTTTGCAGGCGGGCATATTTTATTGGAGGGGGTGCCTGGTATTGGGAAGACTTTGCTTGTGAGGACTCTTGCGGCGTTGTGTGATTTGAAGTTTGCGCGAGTGCAGTTTGTTCCTGATTTGATGCCATCGGATGTGACAGGGACTGACATTGTTGTGAGGGATGGAGAACAAAAGCCGGATGGTACAACGAGCACAAAGGTAGGTTTTGTTTTTCATGAAGGTCCTATATTCACTAATGTATTGTTGGCGGACGAAATCAATCGTGCGACACCGAAGACGCAGTCTGCATTTCTTGAGGCGATGCAAGAGAGACAGGTGACATTTGGCAGGAGGACTTACAAGTTGCCTGAGCCATTCTTTGTGATAGCGACGCAGAACCCGATTGAGATGGAAGGAACATTTCCACTGCCGGAGGCGCAGTTAGACAGATTTTTGTTCAAACTTCTTCTCTCGATGAGTGACGAGAAAGAGATGGTGGAGATTTTGAGAAGGACGACGGGGGCGAACGAGGTTCTCTCTTCCGTGAAGAGAGTCGAAGAGGCAGGGGAAGCGAATATATGCAGATGGCAGGAGACTGTTCGGCAGGTTGTTGCTGCTGATGTGGTGTTGTCGTATGTATCGAGGCTTGTTTCTGCGACGCATCCGAATAGTCAATTTGCTCCGCCTTTAGTGAAGAAGTATGTTCGCTATGGGGCATCTCCGCGAGCAGCGCAGGCTTTGGTTCTTGGTGCAAAGGTGCTTGCTCTTGCTAATGGAAGGATGAATATCGCATTTGAGGATGTCCTAAGAGTGATGAAGCCGTCGTTGCGTCATAGAATAATTCTGAATTTTGAGGCGCAGGCGCAGGGGGTCTCTGCTGACGAGGTCATTGACGAGTTGAAGGAGAGGGTTAAGGCGGGATGAACGCCGCAGTACTTGCGGGAGGGAAAGGTCGCAGAGCAGGTCACAGGAGCAAACCGCTTATTCAAATTTCTGATGGGTTACGGCTGATTGATTTGATTATTGCACGGCTTAAGGAGAGTTGTTGTTTTGAAAAGATACTGGTTGTAGGTGAGCCGACGCTTATTACATCTGGTGCAGAGGTGTTTGCAGATTGTGAGGAGTTTGCGGGTTGTGGTGTGTTAGGGGGGCTTTTAAGTGCGCTTGTGATTTCCGATAAGGATTGGAATTTTGTGTGTGGCTGTGATATGCCGTTTATTGAGCCGCAACTTATTCGTTTTCTTAAAGAAAGAGTTGACGACGGGTACGATGTGGTCTTTCCACAATGGGGTGGTTATGCTGAGCCACTTTTTGCCTTTTACAATAGAAGGGTTATTGAAGCGGGGAGGAGGCTTATTTTCGACAGAAACTATTCGCTCACATCTCTTATAAAAGCGGTTCGCTCTCTTCCTGTGGAAGAGGCTCTTCTGCGGGGTGCTGACGAGGAACTTCTTTCTTTCTTCAATATAAACACGGATGCGGATATTAAGAGGGCAAGAGAGATATGGGCAGGGAGAAGCACTCCGTTAGATGGAGATTAGGGTATTAGACGTTCAGAGTGTTTTACATCGTGGTTGTCATTTGCGGCAGACAGGGTGCTTTTTTCAAGTTGGCGGTTAGGAATCCTGTTTTGCTATCTGGGGCTTCGATGGAAGAGGATGCCCTTATTAGAACATAAGGTTTGTTTAAGGGGATGGTATTAGAAGAAGGCAGCGGAGGCGTCTTGCAAGAGGGGGTTATTCTGTTACTGTGTTGCTTGTACCTACGCAGAAGCCGTTTGCAGAGAGATTCTTGGGCAGAGTGTGGGAAAGGTTGAATTTGCCATTCATTTATGTGGGAGAGGGGATAGAGACGGTATTTGCCGTGTTACATCAGTCACGCTAATCGTATGGTCTGGACTCTGGGTATTGATTGGGGTAGGGCGTGAAGTAGAGGTTGAAAAAAAGCGCATAGAAGAGGTGATTCAGGTGAATATGGAGCATTTCAGTCGTATAATAGGGGAGTATGTGCTTCGGTATCCGGAGCAATGGGCTTGGTTTCATAGTAGGTGGCGGATAAAATGGCGCAAGTTGCGGAGACAAGCATAGGTTTTGGGTTCGACATCCACAGATTGGGTGATGCGAACAAACCGTTGGTGGTGGTTGGGATGCGGATTCCGAATGCGACGAGCGGACCGATTGCGCATTCGGATGGGGATTCTGCGATTCATGCGCTCATTGATTCCATTTTGGGAAGTATTGCCGAAGGTGATATTGGGGCTCATTTTCCCGACAGTGACCCGAAGTATAAGAACATCAGTAGCGTTTTTCTTCTGAAGGAGACGCTGAGAATCTTTTATCGGCGCGGGGGACACATTCAACACATTGATATGACGGTTATTCTGGACGAGCCGCCTTTGGTGAAGTTCAGAGACCACTTTCGTGGGTATTTGGCGGCTTTATGCGGATTGCCCAAGGAGCGTATTTCTATAAAGTTTAAGCATACCAACGGGGCGTATGCGATGCCTGTTTATGCCGCTCAGTGTGCAGTGCTGGTTTCGATTATGAAGGAGCGGTGAGAGAGTGGGGGGAGATGGTATGGACAGAGAGGTTTTGTACTATAAGTTTATTGCTGGGTTCTTTGTCTTCATCTGCGCATCGGTATTCCTGTTGCCGGAGGTTTCTCCGCAGGAGAAGAGGGAGCGGTTAGCGGTAGCGCCGTTTGAGGTGTCAGGAGGGATAAGTGATTCATCTGTGGGGAGTATTGTCTCTGATTTGATTCTGTCTCGTCTTTCGGACAAGTTTGAGATTTATGAGAGGACTCTTTTGAGAAAACTGATAGACGAGAGGGCGTTGCAGGCGAGTGACCTTGCTGAAGCGAGGCCAAACGCTGTGGAGGCGATGCGCCTTGTAGGGGTGAAGATGTTGGTTGTCGGGCAGGTGGCGAGGTTGGAGGGGAAGGTTGTTGTCACTGCGCGGGTGGTTGATTGCGTAAGTGGTAAGGTTCTCACGAAAGGGGATGTTTCTGCGGAGAGTCTAGATGCGCTGCCTGATAGGATTGACGAATTATTGAACAAGTTAAGGTTGAAGGATGGGAGTCTTGGTGGGAGGGG
>JAOAAR010000054.1 GCA_026418755.1 Planctomycetota bacterium | reverse complement strand
ACCCTGAAGCGGTTGAAGACATTATACAGGAAGCCTTCTTCAAAATCTTCAAGAACGCTGGTAAATACAAACGGACGGCAAAATTCACCACATGGATGTTCAAGATTGCAACCAATCTCGCTTTGAACGAGTTGCGCCGTCGCCGTCTGCATTCCGTATCAACACTGGATGCAGAGGTAGATGAAGAAGGAACAAGGTTCGTAGAGACTCTATCCTCAGATTCGGATGCGCCCTGGGAAAAACTGAACAAAGAGGAACTCCAGACGGTCATCGCCGAAACCCTTGAGGCACTTCCACCCGACTGCCGCGCCGTTCTCCTACTCTGTGACATGGAAGAAATGTCGTATCAGCAAGTAGCAGAAGTGTTAGGAATAAAATGTGGAACGGTCGGCTCACGCCTCTGCCGCGCCCGCCAACTCTTCACCTTCTACTTCACCCGCCGCTGCAAATCTTTCCTCCGCTGACAATTTATAGAAAACACTCACAGACTTGTTATAAAGAATTCCCTGATGTAAAATACCGCCTGAAAAATATGAAGGAGACTTTTGGTGCTACACAAACCAGGTTCAAGATTCCGACGGGTTTATATGACACTTCTCTTTCTGTTCGGAACACCAATAAAAAATCTGATTCCCGTAGGTGCTACCATCGTCGTCCTCGGAGAGTTGCTTGTCCTTCTTTCCTACGGAACTCTCAAACGGACACAAGAACTTGCCACAAACGGCGTCTATGCTGTAACACGCAATCCTGTCTATGCAGGCGCAATTCTGGCAAACATCGGCTTTTTTATCCTGGCAGGAGCAGGGCTGGCAGGAATATCCCACCTTGCACCGAAAGCAGCAATTCTTCCTTATGTGCTCAGATTCGGCACCGTTTATGTTAACCCCATAGTACTGATTGTCGGCGTTACCTTTCTTATCTTCATCATTCACCACTTCCTGCGAAGAATCAAAAACGAGGAGAAAAAACTTTCTGAGGTTTTTGGAGAAAGTTATGCTGAGTATCAAAAACGGGTGCCGACAAGACTTCTCCCATATCCTCCCGCATTCGGGAGGATGGATTGGCTTCTGTTCACATTCTCGATGGAGACGGCTTTCAAAAACCGCGTCTTCTCGAGAGTCTTAAAGTATGGAATCTGGCTTGTTCTGTTCTTAGGAAAGGAAGCGTTAATCCACGACATTCACGAATTCACCCAGGGGAATTTCAAGTGCCTCTATCAGCATCAGCATTTCTGGGTCTTCGTCGGTTTTCTATTAGGGTTCATTCTGCTGCATATAGTTGCTTGGAGACTGCAGGACAGGTTTGAATCGTATCGGAACAGATAAGTAAGGAGATGCTGGTTTTGTCCATGCGGTTTGAGGTGGAGAATTTTCAGCGTTATAAGGATGAGGGGCTTGCAGCGCTGAAAAGCGGCAACCGAGATCGCGCCCGTTTCTGTCTGCTCAAAGCCGCAGAGTTCTTATTCAAAATGGCTGCTGAATCGAGTGGCAGTCTTCGCGCCATCCGCACCCAAAACGCACAGAAACTGCTTTCTCTCGCCAAAAATCTCCCCCGTCATCCGAAAACCACTCGTAAAGCCTACGAAACCGATGAGGAAGGAGCCGCCGAGGACAAATTCATAGTTAAGGAGCGTCCTGATGTCTCTTTCGACGACATAGCAGGACTTGAAGAGGCAAAACGGGAAATAATGGTGAAGGTGGTTCACCCGCTCAAATTCCCTGACTTGGCAAGGCGGTTTGGGATGCGTCTTGGCGGAGGGGTTCTTTTTTACGGTCCCCCAGGAACGGGGAAGACAATGCTTGCGAAAGCGACAGCGAAAGAAGTGAATGCTCCCTTCTACACAGTTCGCCCTTCCGAACTGCTAAGCAAGTGGGTTGGCGAATCTGAAAAAAACATAGCCCAACTGTTCGAGAACGCCCGTTCCCACCCTTTAAGCGTAGTGTTCATTGACGAAGTGGAAGCGCTAATTCCACGCCGCACCACAACCTACTCAACTGTGATGGCGCGCGTTGTGCCCCAGTTCTTGAGCGAACTGGAAGGATTCCACACCTCAAAACAGAACCCGATTCTCTTCATAGGAGCGACGAATGAGCCTTGGCTTTTAGACCCTGCTGTTCTGCGCCCCGGAAGGTTCGACGAAAGAATCTACATCGGACTACCAGACAAGGAGGCACGGCGTAAAATCTTCGAGTTGAATTTGAGAAACCGTCCCCTTGCAGATGATGTCAATTTCGATTCTCTTGCTGAAAAGACGGAAGGTTACAGTGGCGCTGATATAAGGAACATTTGCGATAATGCCGCCGAAAGCCTCTTTCTTGAAGCGGTCAGCACACAGAAAGAACGCTCGATAAGTATGAGCGACCTACTCGCCATTCTTACAAAGACAAAACCTTCCGTTACCCCTCAAATGCTCGAACGCTACGAACGCTACAAAAACCTCTACTAAAAAATCATTTTCTTTGAGAGAGAAGGCGGTATTTGTGGTCGAGTGCGGCGCGAATGAACGAAGCAAACAAAGGATGGGGTTTAAGAGGCTTCGATTTGAACTCGGGATGGAACTGAACCCCTACAAACCAAGGATGCTCCTTCAACTCAAGAATCTCAACAAGGTTCTCTTTTTCATAGATTCCGGCCACTCTCATCCCAGCCTTTTCAAATGCCTCCAGAAACTTGTTGTTGAACTCATAACGATGTCTGTGCCTTTCTTGAATATAGTCGCTTTTATACGCGTCAAACGAGAGTGAATCCTTACTGAGTCTACAAGGATACGCTCCCAGCCGCATCGTCGCCCCTTTCTTTCGCAGATTCTTCTGTGCTTGCATAATATCAATCACAGGATAAGGCGTATCAGGAGAAAACTCCGTAGAATGGGCACCCTTCAGTCCCAACACATTCCTCGCAAACTCGATGGTTGCCACCTGCATACCAAGGCAGATTCCAAAAAATGGAATCTTATGTTCGCGTGCGAATCTTGTTGCCTCAATCTTTCCCTCAATCCCTCTTGCTCCAAATCCGCCAGGAATCAGGACACCATAAACGCACCTAAGCCTTCTGTCTCAATCTTTTCCGAATCAATGTAGCGGATGTTCACTTTGGCAGAGTTCGCAATTCCGCCATGTGCAAGCGCCTCGTGAATTGATTTGTAACTATCAATAATCTGCACATACTTGCCTACAAGTGCAATCGTGCATTCATCATCAGGATTGCGAATCGTCTCAAGAAGATGATTCCAGTCGTCGAGGTTTGGTTCTCGTCGTGGACGGAGTCTCAAAGCCTTAAGAATCAAACCATCAAGATTCTGCTTATGTAAGTCAATCGGAACCTCATATATCGAGTAGGCAACATCGCGCTCCTCAATCACCGCCTCAGTCCTCACATTGCAGAAAAGAGAGATTTTTCTGCGAGCCTCATCCATCAACGGCACTGATGTCCGACAGATGATTATGTCAGGCTGGATTCCTATCTCGCGTAGTTTCCCAACAGAGCGTTGTGTCGGCTTCGTCTTTATCTCGTTCGATGTCTTAAGATACGGAATAAGCGTGAGATGAATATTGAGCGCACAACCCTCCCCCACTTCAAGACGCAACTGCCTTATCGCTTCAAGAAACGGTAATCCTTCAATGTCTCCTACAGTACCTCCCACTTCCGAAATGAGAATCTCCGCCCCTCTGCCCGCACGCTTTATCAGACGCTTTATCTCATCCGTTATATGAGGAACAACTTGCACAGTCCTGCCAAGATAATCGCCACGCCGCTCCTTCTTAATCACATTGTAGTAGACACGCCCCGTCGTGAAATTAGAATTACGATTGATAAGAGAACTGGAAAAACGCTCATAATGCCCCAAATCCAGGTCAGCCTCCACGCCATCCTCCGTAACATAAACCTCCCCGTGCTGAAAAGGGCTCATCGTTCCAGGGTCAACATTTATATATGGGTCTATCTTCTGAATCGCAACTTTGAACCCCCTCCTCTCAAGAAGCATCGCCATAGATGCAGAAGTCAACCCCTTTCCGAGCGACGAAACAACACCGCCCGTTATGAAGATGTATTTCCTTGCCATATCCTCTCCTCACTTCTCCTTCTTCTCCCCCCTCAAAATCTCTCGCCTTAACTGCTCCAAGCGTGCAACAATCCCTTCATCTTCCCCCCCCAATTCCACATACCTCCCATAATGCTCCGCCGCCTTCTCCTTCTCCCCCTTCTCGTCGTAAAGAAGCCCCAACCCCATATGCGCCTCTTTGCAATCTCTGTTCAACTCAACCGCCTTCTTATACCACTCCTCCGCCTCCCCCTGCTTCTCCATCTCAAAATACGCACATCCTAAAGAGTTCGCAATTGCAGAATCTCCCGGTTTCAGCGAATAGGCAGTCTTCAGCGATTCCACAGCCTTCTCGTACTTCCTGATTTTCAGATAAAGACTGCCAAGATTGTAGTAACAGTCAGAAAGTTTTTTGTCTGCTTTTGACGCCTTTGCGAACTGAACCTCCGCCTCAGCAAAATTGTTCTCCGCAAGGAGAATCATCCCGAGCGAATTGAACGCACGAGCAAAAGAAGAGTCAGATTCTCCCGCAGCACGAAACAATTTCTTCGCAACATCGAAGAAAAGTTTCATCTGACTCTCGTCTTCCATACTCAACGCCTTCTGCACAGAGAACCAGCCCAACTGGTAAAGAACCGCCGCCTCCTTGCTCTTCTCATGCAGCCTCCCCAAAATATCCATCGCTTTTTCGTAACAATCAGGGTCGCGCTTGTTGAGCAATACCTTCGCATACTCGACATAAAGAGAGGCGTCTTTCAGAACAAGCCCTTCAAGCGAAAACTTGCGACTGAAATCAAGCAGTATCAGAAGATTCTCAGAGACAGAAACAAGCAAATTTTCAAGAGAACTAATAGAACCTTCAACAGAAGCCTCTTTGAGTTTCTGCAACGAATCATCTTTCGGCGAGTATCCATATAAGAAGATTTTAATAGAGACCTTCCCGTCTTTAGAAGAGTACTCTCCGGTGACCACATGGGTCGCCCCGAAACGGGCAGCCACTCTCCTTATATGCCTCGCCTCAGTCAAGTCAGAACGCAAAAGAAGTAGTTCGCTTAAAACCGCCAACACCTGCTCGTAATCATAGAAAACTATCTGAACATCCTCTTTCAGCGCACGACCGCATTTAAAATGAACCGAATCGCAAAGAGCATATCCCAGCCAGTTCTCCTCCGCCTTTCCTCTGTTCATAAATGGAAGTGGCAGGATTCTCCTCTCAACCACTCTTGTCTTTTCCACATCGCCAGCATAAACCCACAGCGTAACGCTCCATACAAAGACAAAAAAAACAAACATCCAACATATACGAGCCATCACTTCCTCCTTAAACCTTCCCCGAATCATACGAAAACATCCAGAAGATTGTTTTTGAAAAAAAGAAAAACCAAGGCGACAGAAGCAACAAGCAAGTAAGAAGATTCCCTTCTTAAAACATCACGCCACCTATAAAGCGGCTTATGCTCGGTGCGAAAAAAGTTAAAAAGACTCGGCAACCAGCGGTGAACTCTCCTCTTATAGTCTCTGTATTCATCACCGAACTCGGTTTCAAGAGACTTCTCTTCCCTCCTCACAACAAGAGTATGACGCAAAAAAGCATAAAAAAGAAAAAAGGGCAGAAGCCACCACATCTGTGCAAACAGAAGGAAACCACAGGTCATCATAATATTTGCAATGTAAAGCGGATTGCGGAAAACAGAGTAAGGACCACAGGTTACAAACCTTTTTACATCGTTGTGTTTCAGCCTCTTCCCACAATATCGAGCCGCCCAGAACCTGAAAAGCGCACCTATACCAACCACCATCACCCCCACAACATACAGCAAAACCTCACTCTTTGCCGACCCCCTCCACACCAGAGTAGAAGGCAGAAAAATCACTACCACCCCAAATGGCGTGTATATGTCAATCCGTTTTCTAAAAAATCTGTCAATCATTTTTTGGTCTCGCCTCTATACCGCTCAACAAACGCTCTGTAGTCCTGCATAGTGTCTATGCCCCGATGATACTTCAATACACGAACAACCTTTATCCTGAAGCCGTTCTCCAATACGCGCAGTTGCTCCAAATCCTCAACCCGTTCCAGCGGAGTCCGCTCCATCCCTACAAACTCAAGGAGAAAATCACGCTTGTAACCGTAAATGCCAATATGAGCAAGAAACGGCTGCACATCCTCAACAAAATTCCGTTCGTAAGGAATCTCCGAGCGAGAAAAGTAAAGCGCATAACCATTCTTGTCGGTCGCCACTTTTACTACAGCAGGGTCAGACAGAAGAACAGGGTCAATCACAGACGCAGCAGCAGTCACAACAGGCGCAACCTCTTCCTTCTCTAACTCCTCTGCCACCGAATCGATAACATCAGACTCTATCTCCGCCTCATCGCCCTGCAGATTTATTATGTGAGAATACTCGGAAAACCGCTGCGCCACCTCCGCTACCCGCTCGCTCCCACAGCGATGCTCCTTCGAGGTCATCATCACCTCTGCACCAAACCTCTCCGCCGCCCTCACTATCTCCTCAGAATCAGTCGCCACAATGATGCGCTTCTCACACCTCGCCCTCTTAGCCGCCTCGTATGTGTGCTGAATCAGATACTTCCCTGTCTCCTCCAAAAGCATCTTCCGCTCCAAACGAGTCGAACCCAAACGCGCAGGTATGACTATAAGAACCATCTCTACCTTCCGACTAATACACCCATATTATACAGCAAACCTCCCTCAAAAAACAATCTTCCAATGCCTCCTTAAAATCCTATCTACGCAAGAAACCTTCCTCAGCACCAACTATAAGAGTCATCCACGCTCCCAAAGAGAAGAGAGGGGATGAAATGCGATAGTTGAGGAACACAAATCGCAAATGATACCGCCTCCTGCTCCTTCTGCAGAAACCTCATCGAACAAAAAACTTTAATCTCCGTCTCTGATGTCGCTCCTGAAAAGGAACCTACGAGCAGGTTATTGTGCAAGTTATTGTAAAAAGGGGAATCAAGCCGATTGATTGGCTGTCTGATGAACTGAACAAGGTGATTCTGAAAGCACTTGCACATTCCCCTCTGTGAGCGATGCGGCGCTCGAACAACGAAAAACTCTCGCAGCACTTCAGAATATTCCGCAGGTTTTTAAGGAACATAATAGTCCTGTCTGGTCCCTCTGTTTCAGTCCTGATGGCAAGTTTCTTGCTTCGGAAAGTGCGAATAAACAATCAAACTCCGGTTAAGAAAGCCCTACGGTGCTTGTTTTCTCGAAAAGGGAATAAATTTCTGTCGTATACGCGAAACAAGACTTCTCTACTGAAGCGAGTAGGCAAACTTCGGAAACACTGAACGATTCAGAATCAATTTGCCCTTTTTCTTCTCAAAAATGAGAAGATGCGATATAGTTTTGGTTTTGAATAGGCAAATGCGGAGTTGTATAATCATTTCAAGAGTTTTTTAAGCGAGCGAAACGGAATGGATGAAGAGAAGAAAATGCCTCCGACGGTAAGTGAGAGAATGGAAGAGTTAAAGGGGGTAGTGAAGAAGAGGCGATTTCGCATTATCTTCACATCTTCTACCATAGGGGTTGCGTTGAGTGTATTCTTGTTTGTTCTGATGCCGACATTGGAAGTTCGGAGGCAAGTGGAGAATTTTCACAGTAACGAATTGGGTCGGCGGATGGAAGCACTTCGGTGGCTGGTTGAGAAGTTGGACGCTCGGAAGGCGATAGATTTTTGTCTGGAGGCATTGGTCAGTCCTTACACTGATGAGAACACGCAATCTTACGAAATCCTTTCGCAGAGATTGAGCAAGCACTTTGATTCCCATGTGATAAACAGGTTGGTAGCGATATGGAGGAACAAGCAATATCCGCCGCTTTCGCGGGAGCATTCATTATTCTTGTTGGCTGAATTCGGGGACAAGAGTCTGGAGAGTCTCTTTTTGGAGCCCGAGGTTTGGCTTGTAGGGAGAGCCTGGGATGCAGGGTGGCGGTATATGAAGCGGTTTGCCGATGAGAAGACGGTAGAGAGGTTGCTTGGAATGCTCGGGTCGGGGGATATGATTGAGCGGCGCGCGGCTGCGTTTGCTATACGGACGGTTAAGCATAAGCCTTTTGTGAAAGAGAACCGTAAAGTGGTGGAATCTCTACTTCCGCTTCTCAAGGAACCTGTTGTAGAGTTGCGAGAAGAAGCGATGGAGACCCTGTGGGAATTGGTTGACTTAAGGGACGAGGGGGCGGTGGTAGCAGCGATAACAGATTCGCAGTTACCGTCCGCTTATGTGCGTAAATTCGGTGCGCGTGCGTTAGGGAGGATGAAATCTAAGAATCAGGCGGACTTGCTTATTTCACTGTTGTCGGATGCCGATGGCGGAGTAGTTGAGGCGGCGGCAATAGCGCTCAAAGAGTTGGGAGAACCTTCTATTCTGCGCCGAGTCGCAGAGAAGGCGGTCGCACCCGAATCCGACACAATCGTGAGAGTTGCTTGCATCAACATACTTTCAGGTTTTGACACGGAGGAGGCAAGAAGTGCTCTTGTGCAGATGCTTTACATTGACGACCCGCAGATTGCGCATCGTCTTGTGCAAGTCTTGTGGCGGGTCGCGGATGAGGGGGTAGTGAAGGGGGTTGTTTTAGCGATGAAGCGAGCGCCGAGCCCCCAGATGAGAGCGATGTGTGCACTTCTTCTAGGCTGGTTAAGAAGAGTTGACTTTGTTGACGAGTTGGTGCAATGTGCTGTTTCCGATGCGCCGAATGTTGCTTTAAGCGTTGGTAATGCCCTCTGTTATATACTCGACGAGAAAGCACTTGCCTCTGCGATTAGAATCTTTGATGAAAAGGGTTCGTCTTCGGAAGTGAAAGTTGCAATGGTTCAGACACTCGCATTTTACAGGACTGGTGAGGCGCTGAAGAGACTTGCCGAGGGGATTGGCTCAAGTAACAGCAGACTGCAGGAAGAATGTTTTTTCGCTTTGACGAGGGTAGTGATGGATAT
>JAOAAR010000053.1 GCA_026418755.1 Planctomycetota bacterium | reverse complement strand
AAATAAGGGCGAAGACTGCTGGGGGAGGAAAGACGGAGCGGTGGGTATTGAGGACAGGTGAAGCAGATTTAACTATTAAGAGCGAGCGAGAAAGCAAGAAGGTTCAGCCGGAGCGGATAGATTGCGTAGGTGTGGTCGAGTTAGTATCTCCTGAGCAGAAGTTGCTGCTTAGGGTAAATGGGCTACAAGTGAGGCTTCGCGACGGAGTTTTTGAAGAGTGTGAAGGAGAGGAGTTTAAGTTCGAATCTGAGAAGATGACAGCAACAGGAAAGAAGATAGTTCTTACTGAAAAAGGAAATCTTTTGAGGCTTATAGGGGAGGTGAAAGGTGAATTGAAAGGTACAGGGGGGAAAATAGAACTGGAATGTGAAAAAGTGAATGTGCGCTTTGAAGAAGCCGAATATAAAGTTGTTTCTTTAGAAGCAGAGGAGGTGAGGCGGTGTTTGGTTCGGAAGGAGAAGATGGAGAACTTGGATGTTTTGACGGAGAGTCTTTTTTACAATGCGGTTGAGGAACGACTTTCGTTCGGAGAGAAGGATGTCCAACTTGTTTATGGGGAAAGCAAGTTCAGCATCAAGGACTTGAAGATTGATATGAGAAGGATGGAGGCAACAGGAGGAAGAGTAACAGGGGTTATTGATTCAAAGGGATTAAAAGGGGATGTTTCTGCGGAGAAGACAAGATTGAGTTTTGCGGAAGATGGATTGCGTGAGGCAGACTTCGAAGAGAATGTACGGTTTGATACAGAAGGATTCTCTCTTGAGAGTAGCCGTCTTGACTTCGATTCACCAGCACAAGAGGTTCTGATAAAAGATGTAAAGTTAGCGAGCAAGGCAGACGCTCTGAGAGTAGCAGCAAGAGATTGTTTTGTGTTCTTGCCGCTGCGAAGAGTGGAGTTCGAAGGTTCGCCGAAGGTGAGCGGGACAAGAGGAGAGAAGCAGAAATGGTGGCTGGAAGCAGAGAGGATGGTTGTGGTTTATAAAGAGACCACTTCAAGTAAGGGAAGGATGCAGATAGAAAGTATTGATTCACTTTATGCAGAGAAAAGCGTGAAAGCGGAGATAGAAGAAGAAAAGAGTACAGGCAGGTTGAGTTGTGAGAAGTGTGTTTATTTGAAAGAGAGCAGCAAGGTGAGCATTATGGGTGCACCCGCGGTCATAGAAAGGGGAGGGGCGGTTTTGAGAGAGAAAGAGTTCGTTTACGATTTAAGTAAAGGGGTAGTAGAGAGCGGCGGTAAAGATAGCGGTTACGACTGGGAGTTGGACCCGCTAAAACTGAAGGAGAAAAAGAGAAAAAGAGAATGAGTTTCTGGGATAGATTGAAATATTTTTTGATTAGATGGTTTGGTTACGCACTTCTTCACATAATTGGAATGAGCGTTTCATTGCGTTTCTCCTGTCGTCATCTTGAGCGACAGGCTCATAAGAACGGCAGGCGATGTATATACGCATTCTGGCATGGCAGGCTGCTTCTTCTGGCGTTTTCACACAGGCGCAGAAAAATCCACATAATGATAAGCGAGCACCGCGACGGCGAAATAATCACGCAAGTGACGAGACAGATGGGATTCGGTGCCGTGCGAGGCTCAACGACGAGGGGCGGAACAAAAGCGCTGAAAGCGCTCTGCCGGGCGCTGGAAAAATATGATGGTGCAATCACGCCAGATGGTCCCCGCGGTCCCGGATACAAAGTGCAGCCCGGGGTAATAACCGCAGCACAACTGAGTGGACGCCCAATAGTACCGGTAACATCTGCCTCGTATCCCCGTTTTGAGTTCAAGTCGTGGGACAGATTTATTCTGCCCAAAATCTTTTCTTGCTGTGTAGTGCGGTTCGGTACCCCTCTTGAAGTGCCTCGCCGTTTAAGCGAAGAAGAGTTTGAGAAGTTCAGAATTCTCTTAGAAGATAAGATGAACAAACTTGTCAAAGAGGCAGACGAACTGGCAAAAAGATGGTATAAACGCGGAGTATGGCGTGAAATGGCTCAATCTCTTGAGTGAACTCCTTCCCCTTACTCGTTCTCTCTTTGTTTGATCTCTTCGAGGAGTTTTTGCGCCTCTTCAGCATACTTGGTGCCGTTATTCTCCTTTATCACTTCCTCACAAATGGCGCGGGCTTTCTCCAACATTCTGTTCTCCAAATAATTTCGGGCAGATGCCAATTTCTTCTCAACTTGCTCCTTCTGGTGAGCCTCCTCCAGCAAAGAGACAAATTTCTCGTCTTTTAATAGTTCTTCCTTCCGTTGTTTCGCCTGCTCGGCAATCTTTTCATCTTTTGATGTCGAAAGTCTCTCGTAGAGTTCGTAAGCCTCAAGTTGTTTGCCTTCTCTCAAAAGAGAATCGGCACGTTCCAGCAGTTCAGAGTCGTTTTCCGTCTTTTCAGGAAGCGGTGTATGCTTCTTCTCCCCAGATTTTTCAACAATCTTCTTCACTGGTTCTTTGTTGGCAGTGAAAAGACTTCTCTCCTCATAATCTTTGCCAACTTCAAGCACAGCGTTGAGAGATGTTTTGTCTACCATATTAGGTGGCACCGGACTGTTCTTTGGCATCTTGTATTTCGTTTTCAGATACTCTCGCCACTTCTGCTCGTAATCGGCTGCCTTCTTCTTTGTCACTTCAAACGCCTCATTTGGGTCAACCTTCCCATCTTTGTTTTTGTCGTTTGCCGTATCTGCTTTTGCCTCGATGAAATTGACACAGTTGGCGAAAGTACGGTCAACCCAGCCAGGTGTCTCAGCCGGCGCCGCAGCAACACAAACCGCATTCGGAAAGTCCGTTCTGTTCAAAATCGCACCAGAATGACAGGTTTCAAAGCAGAATATGTTCGTCTTCGATTTCAATCCTGAAAGTGCAGTTTGCATCTCCTCCGCCTTCCACATCCGTTTTCCCGCTAACTGAACAACAGCCGAGGGATGACCATGCGTCATTATGTAAAAAATGAAAATGTCGTTCTCGTCAACCTTCTGCTTAAAATACGCCATCAAAGCATCTATATTCTCCTTCGATGCTGTGTTATCATACTGCCCGTTAAAATGGTTCTTTCTTATTCGAGCGAGTTCTTTTCCGTAACTGGTTTCATTCCAATTCGGTTGAAGCCCTCGTTCGGCGTAAAGAACTCTGATATTTTTGTCTTCAAAACCGCATTTCGTAAGAATACCGTATAACTTACCTAACTGAACCTCTGAGGCGTTCTGGTCAATCGGGTCAAGGTCGGGATGGAGTTGCGTGTTAGTGTCTGCACAACCGATGACAAGAAGAGCGTATTTTTCTACTTCGTCCGCAGAAAGAAATGTAACAGGTAGAAATACCAGAAAGAGAGAAACAGGAATTAAATATCTTTTGTACATCTCTCTTACCTCATTAATCCCTTTAGATTTTATACGCACAAAATAAATCTTTGTGTCAGCATTTAGTAAAAAAACGACAGAGAAAAAAGAAACGAGGCGGTAGTTAACCGCCTCGTCCCCCTCCGAAAAACTGTCAGTTATTTCCAGCGAGTGAAGTAAACATCAACATCACCACCGCCAGCACGCTCGTCAAGCCAACCAACCATCCTCGAAGCCGAACGGTTCGTCGCTATTTGCGGCTTGCTCTTCGTTGAATCATACAAAGAAATCATAGAAGCAGCACTCCAACTTGCACCATCATCCTCAGATTTTCTCAAATACACAAACTTGCCGTCAACAACATACACGATATAATGCGTCTGACTGCCGGTCCCCACCGAAACAAGATGCGGAGATGTTCTCGTCGTCCCTGTTGCGTTGTCGACAATAGTCGAAGCGCCAAACTGAATTGCACTCGTCCCGCCCGATACTTGATACGCACAGATGAGAGCACCATTTGAGTCGACAGAAGCGGATGGTGCAGATGCGTTGTTACCTGCCACCATATTGCTCATATTAGTATCAGTACCGAATGTAGGCAGCCAACCTGCATTAACAGCACTGTCACTGTAAATATCGGTCGAGGGGTTTCGACCATCTGTCCATACAACCGCTACTCTGTCCAGTGGATTCGTGCCGTCAACAATCACGATGTCAGCAGATGTAGCATTGCCAGGAGCCGTGTCATCGACATAATTGTCAACAGGGGTCGAACCAGCATAACCCCAGTAAAGCCAGTTCTGATGCGGCACGCTCTTCACCACTGCTACGCGAGTCTCACCGCTCACAACCACCTCGTATGCGACTATGATGTTGTCCACCGCATCAAGAACAATTGAAGGTTTCGTCCTCTGGAGTGTCTGGTCTGCATTCTCACTTATGACTTCTGACGCAGCTGAGAAAGTAGCGCCGCCATCTGTCGAGCGCTTAATGAAGATCTCATCGCCATCGTCATATGCAACAATTATATGCCCCTGACTGTCAATCGCAAAATCTGGATTGCTGCCGCTTGCAACCACCTGAACCGCAGTCCCCCAAGTCAGCCCCCCATCCGTCGAGCGATTAAAGTAGATTCCATCCCCTCCTGTTGAATAGACAATACACAAATTGCCATTAGTCGGGTCAATCGCAAACTTAAACGCATTCGCCGGGTTCGCAGCACTGCCATCAACAATCTTCCACTCAAACTCCCACGGTCCTTTCAAAACATAAATGTCTCCTGTTGTGGAACCTGTAACTAATACCCTGTTTCTTCCGCCGCCATCATCATACTCAACATCATAAGCGCCTTGCAGGTTAAATGTATATTCCAGATAGCAGGATGTCGGATTAGCCATATTGTTGACTTTGATGAGATAAACTTTCCCGTTCGTAGGGTCGGTCAAAAGAACCACCTTGTCGGCAGGTATCACTTCAATCTGGAACGGCGCAGAATTGACTGCCGGGTCAGCAACCACATAGTTAAGGACTACCGTCTTCGTAGTGCAGTTGATAACCGCCAGACCTCCATCTGCATTTGTCTGGGAGTATGCTACATATGCGAAGCCGTTCGTATTGTCAATGTAAATGCCTCGCGGAACCGCGTTGGCGGGCCAATTACTAACAAGAGTAGCCGTCGCTGTGTTGAGACCATCGCTTCCACTTCCTGTACCAACCGTAGTTATAGGAATCGTATGCACACCTGTCGCAGGGTTTGTACTACAACTCACATACAGGCTTGTCGGAGTGCCGCCGGGAGCGTAAATTCCGATTCCTCCCGCTTGTACGTTTATATTTGATGCATAAGAAAGTAATCTTGGTTGTGCTGGGTTATCAGGGTTAATAGAGCCAACCTCGAGCAATATACCGTTGTATCCCACATACGCCACCTCATCTGTTGTTGAAGTTCCTCCGCTTCCGGTATATTGGCGTCTGATGCAGGAGATTGCGCGAGCCACCGCGGTTCCAGTGACATTCCAGAATCCGCCTGCCCCTGCAGCAGGAGTCGTAGTAAAGTTAATGACACCGGCATAAGCGGTTGTACTTCCTGTGCCGTAGTCAGCCCATGCAGAGACAAATCTGTTGCTCGGTGCACCTGCGCCAAAGACATCACCACAAAAGACATAATCCGTGCCACCACCAGTGGCATACCAACCCAAGTAAGGAGTCGAATGAGCCGTAAGATTAACAGGCGGATTACTTGTCGCTGCAAGGTTAAGAAATCCTATTCCATTATACTGAAAACCATATGCTCCTATGTCACTTGCGGGCAAAAGCCCAAGCATCAGTGGTGTGAAATCACTTGCGCCGCCCACGCCGAAGTTACCGAGATGTATCTTGCCAACATAATTCGTAGTCTTCACGGCTTTAAGATTAAGATTAAGTGGGTCGGATGTTCTACCACCTTTGCTTACAGTTAGCGTAACAGGATAGTCACCTTCGAGGTCAGGTGTAATCGTCGCAAGATAGTCTATGGTTGTGAAAGAGGCACCAGAACCTGATGGAAATGTTCCTGCTGTCCAAGTGTATGAGAGAGAACCGGCTGCAGGGTTAGGGTCAAAACTGTTCTTCGCACTGATTGTCGCTATCTCACCGACATTCACAACCTGATTCGGCGGAATAACGACAGCCTGCGGCTTGTTGTCTAACTTCACTGAAACCGTATCGCTTACCGAGTTGGTTCCATCGGAAAGCGTAAACTTGAGCGACGCAATATCATAATCAGTCGAGGCGCCTGCATTCGGCATATCAGTATATGATTTCCAATAGAATATGCGTAAATCACCCCTCGAAGAAGCGGTGAAAGTAAGCGCATCCGAGCCCGTCGCCGCAGTCGCCGTCTTCCAAGTGGTCCCGTCATAATATTCGACAGTCAATGTCAGATTTGTGGTGTTGTTCGCATATGCAACAATATACTGGATAATCACATTACCGCTTTGTTGTCCAGCAGGGTCGAGCGCATTCAATTCAAGCCCTGTTGCAGGTGTCCCCGTCCCGGGCACAAACGGCGTAAATATATCAACAGGTGTCGAGGCTTGCGCATCTCTGCCGTATGTGTCCTCTATGGCATTTGCAGAAAGTGGGCTTTTTACATCAATACCGGACGGACTGCCTGGGGTGAGATTAGCAGAATTGAATGTGCCTTTGCCTGTAATAACACAACCTGCGGCGAGTGTAATTACAATCTGATTTGCGGTCGTGCCAAGTGCATAAGTCGCTCCACTTCCGAAAGAATCGTTTGTTACAGGCAACTGGAAGTCGTTCGCAGCAGAGACACCGTTTACGACCAAATCACGGTTGAATGTAACGATGATTTTCTCGCCTGGGTCACCGTTACCGTTGCTATTGGTATCCTGCAATTCGGCGCTGACGACGACAGGACCCGTCGGGTCTGTCGTGATCGTGGGCGAAAGGGGTGTAGAAAGACCTGTGGTTTTAGCGTTGCCGCCTGCAGGAGTTTGAGCAGTGATGCTCGCGATTGTTGCGGAGAATGTGCCGCTTGCCGTCGGAACAAAATCGTATGTGAGAAGCCAGACCTCGGACTGTCCAGCGTTAATTGTGCGCAAAGGAGAGCCACTGAAAGTAACCGTTCCGTTGTCGGTGACATATGTCTGGTTGCCATTTATTTGCGTGTCACCCGTGGTAACGGTGCCGTTTGAATCAGCGTCACGCCATAATTTAACGGCTGTTACCATTGTAGCGTCGTTGCCAGAGCCACTCGCCTGAAACACAATCGAGAGAATATTGAGGTTAGAGACAGAGTTAGCAGAAACCGTAAATTGTAAGATGGGAACATTAGTTGAACCTGAAGGAACTGTACCTGTGGTCGGTTGATTCGGACCTGCAGTGATGGTTAGTGTAGGCGGCGTCTTCTTTTTCTTCTTCTTGCTGCAGGAACAATCACAGCCGACGAACACCATTGAGAAACACAAAAGCGCAACTAACAACCACTTCGTTTTCCCCATTTTCTACCCTCCTTTGTCAAAAATACAAATAACCAATTGAAAACCAAAAGCGATTCTAATGGTTATCATAAGGTTTGTCAAGCAGTTTATGAACACTTTTCTCTTTCACAGACAAGACTGTGACACTTTCAGTTAGCAGTTTGCGCCTTGTTAGAGACAAAGTTCCTAATAAGTTTAATAAATCTGTTTGCTGCTGGCGGGAGCACAGACGAGGTGCGATAAATCCAGTAGAACTTGCGAAGCATCTGAGCCCCTTCGATTCGGATAACCCTTAAGACACCCAGTTTCAGTTCATCGGTAACAGAAAGAAGAGAGACAACTCCAAGCCCCACTCCTTTCCTCGCCGCCTGCTTAACAGATTCTGTACTGCCGAGGATAGCAACAACCTTAAAGTCTTTTACCGCTGACTTCCGTTTTCCAAGGGCGTCGTAAAAAGTCTGAAGGGTGGCAGAGCCCTCTTCGCGAAGAATGAGAGGAACTTTTTTGAGATGGTCAAGTGGCAGTGTATCCGTTTTCGCATAAGGAGAATCAGGAGATGCAACCAAAACCACCTCGTCTTCAGAGAAAGGTTCTGCAGAGAGTTGAGGATTGTGCGGAGTTTGTCCGATGAATCCTATATGGAAAGTATTCTCTACAACTCCCTTCTCGATTTCCACGCTGTCCCCGACTCTCATTTTCACTTGCACAGAGGGAAACTCTTGGACAAAGCGGCTGATGAGGGAAGGTAAGATGTAGACGGCAGGAATATTGCTTGCTCCGAGTAGAAGTGTACCGCGGACAAGCCTTAAGAACTCCTCAACCGCCGAATGAGCCTCTGCACGAACTTGGATGATGCGTTCGCAATAGGTAAAGTAGATTCTGCCTACTTCGGTAAGAGAGACCTTTCTCCCCACCCGTTCGAACAGGCTCACACCTAGCATCCGTTCCAGATGGGCGATGTTCTCAGAGATGGTTGGCTGGCTCACGCCCAACTCCGCGGCTGCTTTAGTGAAAGATGAACATTTTGCCGCATAGAAAAAACTTTCTATATGCCTTAATCCTATCTTCTCGTAAGGCATCATACTGGATAAACGCCTACAAAGTTATTAGAAGCGGCGCATATCCCCACTTAGACAAGTTCGATAGCGATGGCAGTGGCACCACCTCCGCCGAGGCATAATGCCGCCAGCCCACGCCTCTTCTTATACCGTCTCAACGCATTGATTAGCGTCACAATCAACCTTGCGCCTGTACACCCGATCGGATGCCCCAGCGCAACAGCACCACCGTGAACATTCAGTCTCTCCGGCGGCACTTCGAGCGCGCGCTGAAGCGCTATCGTAGCGGTCGCAAATGGCTCATTCAACTCAACTAAATCAAACCAATCTATCTTAACATTCAGTCTGGCAAGAAGTGTCCGCACAGCAGGAATCGGCGCAGTCATCACCCATTTCGGCTCAACCGCTCCTGTCGAATAACCCAGCACCCGTGCCTCGACTTTCATCCCCACCTCTTTGGCTGTCTTCTCTGATGTTACAACCATCGCAGCAGCACCATCGGAAATCTGCGACGCATTGCCAGCCGTAACTATTCCATCCTTCTTAAAAGCAGGTTGCAATTTAGCGAGCTTTTCAAGTGAAGTATCTCCCCTAACCCCTTCATCCTTATCAACAACAACCGGCTCGCCTTTCTTCTGCGGTATAACAA
>JAOAAR010000052.1 GCA_026418755.1 Planctomycetota bacterium | reverse complement strand
TTGCAGGTGACATAATATTTGTAGGCAGAGTAATAAACAGAAACATGGTAACTATTGCAAATGCAATAGTTAACTCAACCCTATTAGCATTTTTCTCCGAACTTATAGGGAGGACAGACTTGGGCGATGGTCTCCTTACCACTTATGGACCAGAACTTTTGTCCTTTTCTCTTCCCAACCCGTATCTTTTCGACAAAAACCAAAATCTACTATTAAACTTCGAGTGTCTATGCAAGAGAGAGGTAAAAGGGATTCAGGAAGAAGTGAAACAGCCTGACCGACGAGCATTGGATGATGTTATATTTGATGTTTTAGGTTTGACGAAGGGTGAGCGGGAGGCGGTGTATGAGGCGGTAATAGACCTTGTCACCAAACGCCTCCAAAAAGCCAGAAGCGGTAGGAGGAGCGGTTATGCAGAAGCACGATATAATAGACAATCGGAATGAAAAACTGGTTGACCATATCAACCGCATTTTGGAGACGACAGAAAGAGCCCATTTTGCGGTTGGATATTTTTTTCTTTCAGGCTTTAGTGCAATAAAAGATAAACTGAGGGATTTAAAAGAACTCCGTCTTGTCATTGGCAATGTCACGAATCGCAAAACTCTTGAGCAACTGACGGAGGGGTATAAAAGGCTTGAAATGGTTGAAGAGGCGGTGAGAAGAATGCGTTTTATCGGACCCACCGATGTCAAGAACATCGAGGGTAAGACTGCTGAAAATTTGCGTGAGAGTATAGCGCTTACGGAGCAGACCGACGAGAACGAAGAAGTTATTGTAACTCTTGCGCGTCTGATTGAGGAGAAGCGTCTTAAAGTGCGAGTTTATACGAAAGGGAGGTTACACGCTAAGGCATACATATTCGATTACGGGACGGTTTATGACAAAAGTGGGAAGCCGCTTGGGAGAGAGGAGAAGGGGATAGCGATTGTTGGGTCGAGCAATCTGACTCTTGCGGGAGTAACAGACAATACGGAGTTAAATGTACTTGTGCAGGGCAATGAGAACCACGAGGCGTTGATGAGATGGTTTGAAGAACTGTGGGGCGAGTCTCAAGATTTTAATGGAGAACTGATGCACGAATTGAAGGAATCTTGGGCGATGGCTTGTGTTCGTCCTTACGATATTTATATGAAGACACTTTATCATCTTGTGAAGGACAGGATAGAAGGGACGGAAAGGGGGGATATACTGTGGGATGATGAGATAGTGCGTAAGTTGACCGATTTTCAGAAAGTGGCAGTAAGACAACTGATTCAGATGATAAAGGACTATAACGGTGCGTTTGCCGCTGATGTAGTAGGCGTCGGCAAATCGTTTGTTGGTGCTGCAGTGCTTAAGTATTTTGGAAGGGCGCATGGGCTTCGAGGGTTGGTAATCTGCCCGAAATCACTTGAATCGATGTGGGAAAGATATAATGAAGAGTATCATCTGAATGCAAAGGTTCTTCCAATGAGTCTACTCCGCGAGTCAGACAGGACTGATGAACTTTTGAATCTCTATCGTGAGCGAGATTTCGTTCTCATAGACGAAAGCCATAATTTCAGGTATCATACAACGCAGAGATATGAGAAATTAGAGGCTTTTTTGAGAGGTGGGAAAAAATGTTGTTTTCTCACTGCTACTCCGCGCAACAAGACGGCGTGGGATGTGTACCATCAGATAAAACTGTTTCATCCAGATGACAAGACAGATTTGCCGATAGACCCGCCTGACCTGAACCGTTATTTTAAGATGATAGAGAAAGGTGAGCGGCGGCTTCAGGACTTGCTGCCGAGCATTCTGGTGCGGCGCACTCGCAATCATATCATCCGCTGGTATGGTTATGATGCAAATACGAACGAAAAAGTTGACCCTTCTCGATACAAGCCGTATGTTGATGGGCGGAAGAGAGCATATATACTTGTTGGTGGTGAAAAAAAGTTTTTTCCGAAGCGTGAACTCGAAACGATTGAATACAGCATAGAGGCTGTGTATCAAGGGCTTTATCAGCAGATAAGAAGTTATCTTGGTCGTCCTCGCGAGAAATCCCATAAGACAGATGAAAAAGAACTCACTTATGCGAGATACGGTCTCTGGAATTATGTTAAGAAAGAGAAACAGAAAGAGAAACCTTATTCGCAACTCAACACAGCAGGAGCAAATCTGCGTGGACTTATCCGAGTTATGCTCTTTAAAAGATTTGAATCGAGTGTGTATGCTTTTCGTGAGACTATTAAACGTCTTATAAAGATTCATAAATTGTTCGCAGAGTCGCTTCAGAAGGGGATTGTGCCAGCAGGAGATGAAGCGCAAGCCTTGCTTTACGAGTCAGATAATCTGGAAGAGAAAGACTTATTCGATGCGTTGTCTAATGCAAGCAGTAAATACAAAATAGAAGATTTTGAAGCCGAACGCCTTAAACAAGATATTTCGAAAGACTTGGACCTTCTTAGAGAAATATATAGTCTTGTCTGTGAAGAGCGTATACCGCCGGAGCAAGACGCGAAATTAGGGACTCTTAAGAGGTGGCTACAAGAAGAACCTTTGATTAAGGGTAAGAAATTGATATTCACGCAGTTTGCTGACACAGCAAAGTATCTCTACGAGAATTTGAATCCTAACGGAAGCAGAGGTGACATCGAGGTAATATATGGAGATGAAAGGAGGAGTATAGACAGAATTGTAGGAAGATTCGCTCCGAAATCGAATCCTGAGTACAAGTTCAAGAAAGGAGAGACCGAAATCGAGACTCTTATTGCCACCGATGTTCTGGCAGAAGGGCTTAATCTTCAAGACTGCGATAAGGTGGTAAACTATGACTTACATTGGAATCCTGTGCGTTTAATCCAGCGCTTTGGAAGAATCGATAGAATCGGAACCGAATACGATGTTGTATGGGGATTCAACTTTCTTCCGGAGACAGAACTTGAAAAGAACTTGGGATTAAGGGAGAAACTTCGCAATAGAATCCAAGAGATACACGACACTATTGGAGAGGATGCTGCTGTTCTTGATAAAAGTGAGCAGTTGAATGAAGAGGCGATGTATGCCATATACGAGAAGAAGGGAGGACAGTTACCTTTGTTTGATGAGGAAGAGGAGAGCATTGACATCGGTGAAGCAGAAGAAATTCTTCGTCAACTTCGTCACGATGACATAGCAGAATACGAGCGCATCGCAAACTTAAGAGACGGGATCAGGACCGCTATGCCATCTTCGGAAAAAGGCACATATGTTTTTTGTGAGGCTGGCGCATATAAGAAGTTGTTTCTTGTTGATTCTAACGGCCAGACGGTTACTACGGATACATCGACCATACTCGGAAAGATAAAGTGTTCTGAGACTCTTAAAGGATTGCCTGTTCCGAAAGACCATAATAAAGTCGTTATGAGGGTAAAACGGTTGTTTGATGAAGAGGTCAAGCATATAAGGGCAGAACGCAGGCAGAAAAGCCTGGGCAAGGCGCAAAGATATGTGCTAAAAGAACTGAGGTTGGCGTTTGATGCTACAGAAGACAAGGATTTCAAAGCCCGTATCAATTTGTTGGAAGAAGTCTTTCTTCGTAGTTCTCTACCTGATGCTGTCATTCGTAAGGAACTCAATCCGATTAGAAGAAATGGTTTAAGCGGTGAGCAACTGATAAAGGAACTTCAGGAAATCTACTATCAGTATAACCTTAAAAGAATACTTGACCGAAAAGAGCCTGAAGAGGAAGAAGAGGCGGTACCCAAAATTGTTTGCAGCGAATCACTGGTCTAAAAAAACTTTAGAACGCCCCTCTTTATAACAGGCTTTTCCTCATTCTTTCATACTCGTTATAGCGTGCCTCTTTACGCTTTCTCTGGGATGTTAAATTCGCCTTGACAGGATGACAGGCGGTAAGGTATTATTTGAGCGTGGCGATGGAGGGGAATTGAAAAGTTTGTGGATAGCCTGTGATATGGCTGTCCGTTGGTTAGTGGTAGATAATTTTTTTTCTGCGCATGTGGGGTGGATTAGGAGAGGAGATTAAGATGAAGAAACTTGAAATTAAGTATGGAAAGAGGAACAGTTACTACTTAAGAATCTTGCAGATTTTATCTCAGATAAACGGTTTAACACAAGATGAGATTATATCTTTACTTATACAAAGGGGTCATCCGCAACGGCTTGTGCATAATTTGGCTGAACTGCTTGTGACGAAAGCGGTCCGAGTAAGGAATAACAGAATATATATAACTTTGGATGGGTTATGTACTTTGCTCGGTTTTGAATTAAAGTCAATCTGTTGTAAGAAATGCAAAACGCCTCTTACTGCAGACACTATTCTCTACTGTCGTTATCGCAAAAAGGAGTATCCTCTTAGGTCGGTTTGTCAACGGTGTTATACGGGGAAATTATTTGTAAATTAAAAGGACGATAGGAGAATGGAAGAGGCGGTAAATTTTGTGCAGAAGCCAAAGAATCTGTTTTGATGGAGACATTTGGGCAACCCAAACCGTTTGGAAAGAGAGTAAACGGTGAGTGTTCTTTTGTGATTGTCAATCTGAAATTTTTCTGCTAAAACCTCTCATTGTGAGTCATAATTTGGAATGTTGGCAAAAATAAAGGAGGATGTTATGAGAAAGAAGACTTTTTCGTTTTTCGGTGCGCTATGGTTTTCTTTTTTGTTGTTTTCTAGTTGCGCTGTCCAGCAGAAGGCAATCAATGTCAACCTGTCGCTTAACAATGGCGATTCGTTGAAAGGTGAACTGCAGAATATGGTCAAAGGAACGCTGAATCTTAAACACAGCGTCATCACGAATCCCCAAATCAAGTGGAGCGGAGTCTCCACTATTGAAACAGATTGCCCAACCAGGATAGAACTGAAGAACGGCGATATCATAAACGGCAGGTTTCTGCCAGCCACACCGGGAAAGGCAAATATAGAATCCGAAAAATCCAGGGCAACAGAAGTTGCTCTCGACGATATACTGTCAATAAATGCGCCTTCGCTCTGGAAAGGTAATGCTACGGTAAAAGCGAGCCACATTGAAGGAAACACCAACTCGAATGACATTGGGTTCAAACTCTCTCTTGCCCGCGAAACGCTTAACGACTGCATTTCTCTGAAGGCGAATTATGCTTACGGCGAGACGGAAGGCGTATTGAGCAAGCGTGCTGGCAACGGAAAAATCAAATACGACTACAGTGTTTCCAATGTGCGGTTTATGTATGGCTTTCTTATGCTGCCGAATATGATTATTTCGCCAATCTCAATTTGAGGACCGGTATTGCGGGAGGGGGAGGCTGGAAAATCATAAACAGTCCATTGGTCTCTCTCAATGCAGAGGTAGGCTTTCAGCAGACTTTCGTTGATTACCGCCTTCTTATAACAAAAGAAGATGAGCAGTTTTCAGAAGGCACGTCCTCTATAGAATTTGTCTGGAACATATCTGGAAGCGTAAAATTCAAGCAAACAGTCGAGTGTTTTGTTCCCTTTGAAACCGTTGATGACTGGAGAGCCAACTCCGAAAGTTCGCTGAGCGTGAAGGTTTCCGACATAATTTGGGCGACAATCGGTTATGTACATAAATCGGACCAAGGCGCACCAAAAGGTATCAAAAAGAATGACCGCGAAACTTATTTAGGAATCTCCTTGGAGTTTTGAGTCAAGAAATGAGAACAGTTGATTTGCTGATTGTTATTTCTTGAGAAGAGTTAATCCTTATGGATTCTTGTCAATTTGAAAGCGATTTTATAAGGAGAGAAATATGCTAAAAGAGTTCAAAGAATTTGCAATGAAGGGAAATGTCATTGATATGGCGGTCGGAATCATCATCGGAGCCGCTTTCTCGGCAGTCGTAGCATCGCTGGTCGCTGATGTCCTTATGCCGCCAATCGGACTTGTGCTGGGTAATGTTGATTTCTCAAACATATTCGTAGTCATAAGGAACGGCACGGTTCCTCCGCCGTATCACACAGTAGCGGCTGCGAAAGCGGCAGGTGCGGTAACGATAAATATCGGGGTTTTCATAAATACGGTCATCAATCTAATCATCGTCGCATTAGCGCTTTTCATCTTGGTTAAAAGCATCAACAGGTTGAAACGCGCCAGCGTGCCTGCGCCCGCAGCAGTTACCAAAGAATGCCCATTCTGCTGTTCCACAGTGAACAAGAAAGCCACTCGCTGCCCTTACTGTACATCTGACTTAAAATAGCCCTCTGCGCAATATGCACTGGGGGAGGGTTCAAAAGTCGTCTTTAATGAATGGGACAGAACGAAAGAAGATTAAGTGACTACCAGAGTGCGGAAGGGGGGAGTTGAACCCCCACCCTCTAACGAGGACTAGGCCCTCAACCTAGCGCGTCTGCCAATTCCGCCACTTCCGCATCGAATTTTTTTATACACCAGAAATGTACTCTGGTCAAGAGAAATGCTTTTCTTGGGGTTGGTTTTGTCTGCATTCTGCTTATTCGCATAGATTGAGGAATTCAGTTTCCATTTTTATGGAATCTTTTTTGTAGTCGTTCCAGAGTTTTCTTATGTGGGCGGCAATGTCGTGCTCTGTTATATCGCGTCCGCCAAGTCCGTAGATTGCGCTTGCGATTGGCACCTTCAGTCCTGTCTCATACGCTACGGAGCGCAATTCGTGGGCAAGGGGACCGCCAAGTCCGAACGAGAGTGCTCTATCATAGACACAGGCGGCTTTTGTTTTCTTAAGGGCTTGGGAGAGTGCTTCTTTTGGCAGAGGTCGGAATAGTCTCAGTTTCAATAGTCCTGCTCTTATTCCCTCATTTCGAGCGATGTCTACTGCCTCTGCTGCGGTTCCTGTGAATGAGCCGAGTCCTACAAGAAGCAACTCTGCATCTTCTGTTCTATACTCCTCAAAATAACCGTATCTTCTGCCGCTTAAACTCTCGTACTCTTTTGCGACGGCAAGAACGACATCGAGGGCGTTTTTCATTGCTTCCACCTGTGGGCGTTTGTGCTCGTAATAATATGGTGGCAGGTCGAGTGCACCCAACGAAAACGGTTTCTCAACATTAAGTAGAGAGAACTCTGGCTGCCGTTTTCCGACAAACTTTTGCACTGTTTCTTTGTCAAGGACTTTCAAAGGCTGCATTGTGTGGCTTATTATGAATCCGTCGTAGCAGACCATAAGAGGCAGTTGTACTCTTTTGTCCTCTGCGATTCTGATAGCCTGGATGATGCTGTCGTAGATTTCTTGGGGATTCTCGCAGAAGAGTTGGATCCAACCTGTGTCGCGTGCTCCCATGGAGTCGGAGTGGTCACAATGGATATTTATGGGTCCTGAAAGGGCACGGTTAACATTTGCCATGACGATGGGCAGTCGATATGAGGCTGCGATGTAGAGCATCTCCCACATGAGAGCGAGTCCTTGGCCGCTTGTTGCTGTCATTGTGCGTGCTCCTGCTGCTGCTGCGCCGATGCATGCGCTCATTGCGCTGTGTTCGCTTTCCACTGTAATGAACTCTGTTCTCATTTCTCCGTCGTGGACGAATCCTGCCACATCGTGCATTAACTCTGTTTGGGGAGTGATTGGATACGCAGCCACTACATCGGGTTCTATCTGTTTGAACGCCAGTGCAGCGGCTTCATTTCCTGTTAGTGCTACCATCTCTTGCATATTTACTATCTCCAATTTTCTTTAAATATCTTACATTATGAGCGGGCGATTTTCACAGAAAAAGGCAGAAAAAAGCATTAATGTTTCATTTTTCCTTCATCGGAGAAATTGTAAGTAGATTTCTTTCACTGTTTCTGTTTAAGTTTGAGTTACGGTTGAGTTGGGCAAAGTTATTGTTGAAATCCGAAAAATCTGTTGATTCGCTACCAGGGCTATATACCATTTTTCATCTTATAAGTAAGGACAAGTTACATTTCGGAGGACAAGAATGAAAAGGATATCTCTTCTAATCGTTTTTTTAGGGATTGTTGCGACGGGTATGGTGTTTGCTGGAGAGAGAGAGGAGAAGGTGGACTTCAAGGATGTTGCAATCAATCCTCTCTGGTATCTTGCACCTATTGCTGCGCTGCTTGCACTTATCTTTGCGTTTGTTTTTTACAGGGGTGCGATGCGTGCTGAGGAGGGAACCGACAGGATGAAAGAGATTGCTGCTGCTGTCCGAGAAGGGGCATATGCATATCTTAAAAGGCAATATAAGGTCGTCACTATTGTTTTTGTCATCTTATGCCTTTTCTTCATATTTCTGTCGTTTGTTCTTGGTCTTCAGTCGAAGTTAGTTCCTTTTGCTTTTCTGACGGGTGGGCTTTTTTCGGGGCTTTGCGGCTACTTGGGGATGAGGACTGCAACGAGTGCTTCTCACAGGACGGCGTGGGGAGCCAAGACTTCGCTCAACCGGGCGCTACAGATTGCCTTCAGAAGCGGCGCTGTTATGGGTTTAGTCGTTGTCGGTTTGGGTCTCCTTGACATCTGCTTATGGTTTTTCCTTCTATTTCAGATTCTTTTGAAGCACTATCCTGAGACCGCAGCCAGTCTTGGCATAACGAACCTAACAGATGTGACTGTGGTTATGCTTTGCTTCGGGATGGGGGCTTCGACGCAGGCGCTGTTTGCTCGGGTTGGCGGTGGCATATTTACAAAAGCAGCGGATGTCGGTGCGGACCTTGTTGGCAAAGTCGAGACAGGGATTCCAGAGGACGACCCACGCAATCCTGCTACAATTGCTGATAATGTTGGTGACAATGTTGGCGATGTTGCAGGTATGGGTGCGGACCTCTACGAGTCTTATTGTGGTTCTATACTTGCTACGAGTGCTCTTGGGGCTGCTGCTGTTGCGCAATACTGTTATTCCAAGAAAATTCCACTTTTTGAAGCCGCCAATATGAAACTTCAGTTCATATTAGCCCCGATACTTCTTGCTGCTATCGGGATCGTCCTTTCTATTATTGGGATATTCTTTGTTCGCTCGGGAGAGAAGGCGGAACAGAGAGTTCTTCTCAAGGCGCTTCGAAAGGGGATATACGGTGCAACTATTATGATTTTCATTGCTTCTGCCGTGTTGGTTCACTTTATCCTGCCTTCGGAGTTTGCGTGGGGGGTTTTCGGCTCGATTGTCACAGGACTTATCGCAGGAATCGCTATAGGGTTTTCCACCGAATACTATACCTC
>JAOAAR010000004.1 GCA_026418755.1 Planctomycetota bacterium | reverse complement strand
ACACTCTGATACCGCCACTTCGGAAGTTTCTGCATCGCTTTCAGAATGATTGTCTGCACATCCTTCGGAATCCGCGGATTCAATCTGCGCGGCGGCACAACCTCCTCACTCACCACCTTCAAAACCACCTCGAACGCTGTCTCCCCATCAAACGGAGTCCTGCCTGTCAGCATCTCATACAACACCGCCCCAAGCGAATACACATCCGAACGCCCATCCACATCCTTGCTCTTCCCCCTAGCCTGCTCAGGGCTCATATAATGAGGAGTGCCAATAGTCACACCACTGCGAGTAAACGCTTTTTCCGCCTGAACCTCCTTCGCCAGCCCAAAATCGGTGATAAACGCTCTCCCCTCATCCGTCAGAAGAATGTTCGCCGGCTTTATGTCACGGTGGATTATCCCGTTCTTATGCGCATGCGCAACGCCCGCAGCCACTTGCTCGATTATCCTCAGCGCCTCTTCAACCTCTAACCGCTTTCTCTCCGCCAGCAGTTTGTCCAAAGACCTTCCTTTTATCAGTTCCATCGTGAAAAAGTGACATCCTTCTGCATACCCCACATCATAGACAGGAACAATTGATGGATGCGACAGTTGAGCGACCGCCCGCGCCTCCCTCATAAACCGCAAGATTTGCTCCTCGCTTGCATGCTCTCCCCCTAACAACACTTTCAACGCCACCATTCTGTTCAGTCCCTTCTGGCGCGCACGATAAATTATCCCCATCGCACCACGGCTTAACTCTTCAACAATCTCATATTCACCCAACCTCTTAATAGGAGGCGGAGAACTCTCCTCCCTGACTCCATCCAGAGTCTCTGCTTTGCTGTCAACACTCGTCTTTATAACAACACTGCGACACTTCGGACAGAGAATCTCCTTTCCCGGTCTCCCTTCTACCTCAATCACATAGCCGCAAGTCGAACACTTAAAAATCACAGACACTCTTTAACCACCCATCAATCCCTCTGATGATTATATACGCCCGAAAGAGAGATTCTGTTTAGCCTTTTAGCGATTCTCTCAACAGTTCTGCAAAGGTGAAGAGACCTTTCTTCCCCCTTATAAGTCTTGCTGCAAGTACCGCTCCGTAAGCAAAAACTTCCCGCTGCCTCACCACATGCTCAAGAGAGATCGTCTCGTAAGGCATATCTATCAGAACCTTGTGCGTTCCAGGAATGTATCCAACACGAAGAGAAGGCACAGAATTCTCCCTTAATCTCGCCCCACTTTCGCGCAGAACCTCCACTATCTTAAGAGCGGTCCCACTTGGCGCATCTTTCTTCGCTTCGTGATGCGCCTCCTCCACACCAAACCGCGCATCCTCCACACCCCCAAACAACCTGCCCGCAGAAGAGACCACCTCAAAGAATAGATTCATCCCCACCGAAAAATTGGGCGCATAGACACAGCCCACTCCTCTCTCCGTTACCGCTCGCTTCACCTCCTCTATCCTCGCATACCAGCCTGTCGTGCCAACAACACAGTCTATCCCATACTCGAACAGCGTAAGGAGATTCTCAACCGCAGTTTCAGGAGAGGTGAACTCAAACGCTACATCCACTCCTCTCACAGAGTCTCTTGTCAATGCTCCAACCTCACCACCCTTTGGGTCTATCCGCCTCACCACCTCCAGCCCCTGCTCTTTTGCAACCTTCTCAATTGCCTTACCCATTTTTCCGTAACCAACAATCGCCACCCTCATATCACTCAACTCCAACCACTTTAATCCCTTTCCGCCTCAGGAGTGCAGCAGTCACACCCTCCCCCTCCTCACCATCACAACCACAAGACGGAGAACCTGCCTTCAAATACGCCACCCTGGCACCAAACAACTCTGCAATCTTAAGCACTTCGCGGGCGCCCTCTACAAACCGCTTCGTGTTGTCGTTCCCTCCCTCATCTACCACCCTCGCCCTGCCATCCAATACCGCCCCCCCATCACCGCCAACCAGTCTGTTGCGCGCCCTCGGCGTCGGAAGACCGCCCATCTGCTCAGGACACAACGGCAGAAGGAAAAAACCCTCTTTAAGTAAATTCAACACTAAAGGTGAACTTCTCTCGCTTCCATCGTAACGACAACAAACCCCTACAAGACAGGCAGAGACCAACCCTACCTTGGTGTGCTTTGACAACCTGCTTTTGCTACTTTTCTCGCTCGTGACTCTCTCAACTTCCTTGGGGTGTCTCTTCATAATCAGCGTCCTGTGAAATGCGCAATAGCCTCGCTCACACTCGGAAATGACTTAAACATTGAGGCAAGTCCCAAAAGGTCAAAGAGTTCCTTCACAGAAGTAGAAGGTTTGACAAACACAAAATCTCCACCTTTCTCAGATGCCTCTTGCATACCACTGATAAGAACCCCTGCACCCGCACTCGATATATACTTAACACCACTCAAGTCAGCCACTATCTTGTGAACTCCAGAATCAAAAAGTTTAAATATTCTCCTCTCGAGTTGAGAAGATGTATGTGCATCCAGAACTCCATGAATCGTCAGCACTACGGTCTTCCCGCCACACTTTCTCGTCTCCACTTTCAGTTCGCTCGCTTTCTCCACCGCTACCTGCCCTTCCTAAAAAGCATAAACGCTTCTTCCTTCGTCTCGAAAATCTGAAAAATCTGGGTCAGTCCCAGAAGGTCAAACACTTCCCTCACAGGCTCAGATGGATTTATAAAAACAATATTGCCCCCGTTCGCCGTAGCCTCACCCACATTCGAAATGAACACCCCTGCACCTGCACTCGATATATATTCCAATCCGCTCAGATCTACCGCCACCTTGTAGATTCTCGCATTGAAGAGTTTGACTATCTCTTCCTCCATCTGAACAAATGTATGCGCATCCAGAAAACCTACCACTTTGATATATGCGACCCCGTCCGCAGTCTTCTGCGTCTTTATCTTAATCCCGGGCATCCCTTTTATCTCCTTCTTTCTCTTCATCGTTCTCCAAATACTTCACCATCCGAAGAATGTTCTCTTCTCCCGTACGGAACATATAATTCACCTCGTCCATCACCTTCCTTATGAGAAATATCCCCAAACCATACTTTTTGCGCAGTCTTATATGCTCATCCATATTGGGTGTCTTTACCTCGTCAGGATTAAACTCCTTCCCCGAATCGTGCAGCGTAACCTCCACACACTTCCTGGCAGGATATGTACAGAGTTTTATGTCTATAGTCCGCGTTCCCTTGCTGAACTCCTCATACGCATGTCGGATTATGTTCGTCACCGCTTCGTCTACCGCAAGAATTATCTTCCGCACCACTTTCTCACTCACCCCCGCATCCGCAAGAGTATCCATAACAAACTTGCGCACAGTCGCAAGATTCTCCGTCATATTCGAAACCACAAGTTCAACCTTACGCTCTTTCATCTCCCCTTCACCTTTTAACTCCACTCCCTAACTTCTTGTCGGCGTCCTCCCTTTCCGCCTCCACCACACAGTTCTTCCCACGCCCCTTCGCAACATACAAAGCCTTGTCTGCCTCTCTCACCAGTTCCTGTACGCTGTCCGCATCATCCGGATAAGTGGCTACCCCCATACTCACCGTCACAGACAACTCCCCGTACTCCCGTGTGGTCACTTTATAATTGCTAATCGCTTTCCGCAACCTCTCCGCCGCACGCAACGCATTCTCCTTGTTCGTCTCCGGCAACACAACACAAAACTCCTCCCCACCATAGCGCGAAACCATATCTGATGTGCGCACACTCCGCTTCACCACATTCGCTACCCCTTTCAGTATCGTATCTCCAATCTGATGACCGTATGTGTCATTAAAATGCTTGAAATCATCTATGTCGAACATAATCAACGAAATCTGATAAGGCGAACCATCCCTTTCAGAATGATACCGCTTCGCCCTCTCTACCTCCTGAAACAGATGCGCATCAAAATGCCCTCTCGAAAACACTTGTGTCATCTCGTCATATATGGAGCGATGATACAACTGCGCATTGTGTAGACTGATTGCAACCATCGCCCCTAAAAGCGATAAAAATTCTTTGTCCCGCTCTGTATAACCCATCTTGTTGAACTTCTTCCCCAAAACCATCAACCCTTTCAACTCCTTCTCACCGTTCTCGTGCCTTTTTATGAGCGGAATGCACAACTCCATATCCATCTCCAGAATCTTTCTATAAACAGAATGCTTCATCAAATTCGAGTTACCAGATAGTTCAAAAGGAGCCTCCTTCTCTATCAACGCAGACGCCAACTCTCCGTCCTTTCTGAAACGAAGCCTCGGTACCTTCACATTCTTGGTCACAGTCACGCTTATCTCATCTGTCAAAGTATCCCCCTGCCGCATAATAAACGCCCGCTGCGCCGCAACCTGCCCCATCGCCGTGTTCAATGTGAAATTTTCTATCAACTCCGTGTCAAGGCTCTTCGCATTCACCTGACTCACTGTCTCTATCACCGTCTCAAGGTCAAGCCGCATTCGCTTCATCTTGCGCCGTTCGTCAGCCAACTCCCGCTCTAACGCACCAACATACTCCATCACCGCACCCCACTCAGGGTCCTTCTGTGCTCGCTCCTCAATCCTTCTCCTCAACATCTTATCCAAAAGCAAAAACCACCAAAAATTACTTCATTAGTCTATCCATACATCTCTTCCCTGTCAAGCATTTATTAACATAAGCAAGACGCCCCTAAAATGGGTCAAGCCAGTCGTCAAAAGAAAAAGATAGAGAAGCATTCAACGGAAGCAAAATGCGAAATATCTCCCAATTTCTGAGAAGAGTGCAAACACCTATAATGAAGTAGCGTATCAATTTTGCGTCTAACATTTTGGTCCGCTTAATTATAATGATAAGCGTATGATTAGACTGTTTCAAGGAGGGCAATATATGAATAGCCTGCCTAAATCTTCTCTTCTACTGTCTCTCTTCATAGCAGCATACCTCTCCTGCTCCTCTCTCTTCGGTGAAGATGTTCTTCTGCTAAGAGTCGGCAAAGTAGTCACAGGAAAGATAGAGAAGGAGGATGACGAGACAGTGCTTATTCAGACGAAACACGGCAGGATGACATACAGGAAAGACGAAATAGATACTGTCATCTACTATGAGGAGTTCAAAAAAGAGTTTGAGGAAGGCTTTCGGAAGGCTCAGAACAACGCAGACAAACTGTACGACCTGGGTCTGTGGTGCAAGAAGCAATATCAAGAGAAAGAGGCAAAAGAATGCTTCGAAGCAGCAATTAAAGTGAACCCTAACCACACAGGTGCCCGAAGCGAGTTAGGGTATCGCAATCTCGGGGGCAACTGGGTCACCCAAGAAGAATACGACAGGCTGCTCAAAGAATCTCCCGACAAACCGTCTCCGGAAAAGAAAGAGCCGCCTGTGGAAAAGCCTCCTGCTGAAGAACCTGATAAGCCACCCTCTGAGAAGAAAGAGCCAACACACCAAACCGACGAATCATCCGCTTTTTGGGCGAAGCAGATGGTGCCTGAAGACTTGAAAGAGCGACAGAAATGGATGTTCGAGCGGCAGAGACAAAAAGGGTTCAAAACCTTCCATATCTCAAACCGCTTCATTATCTTCTCAAACCTCTCAGAAGAACTCACCCGCCAGCACGCAACCTTTCTCGACCAGGCTTACAATGAACTGTGTCGAATTTTCGCTTACAAGGGCAAACAGAAAGTTCCTTTTGTTCTCGATTTCTACGCCAACGAAGATGAATACTCCGCCAAAGAAGGAGGCGGAGGCTACGGGCTCTACGACGGAACACGGATTTCCACATATTTCGGCATAACAGGCACACAGAACGGCACAGGGGGAATTATGCTTCGTGAAACAACTCATTACTTCGAGGATATGGTGTGGGGTGACTACAAGCGAGTAGCACAAAAAGCCCAATGGGTAGTTGACGGTCTCGCTACCTATATGCAAGAATCACGATTCAACCTCTCAACAGGCGAACTGAAAGTCGGAATTGTGAACGCTGACAGGCTCGAAGAAGTGAAACGGGTCATCCGAATAGGCAGAATGCCAACCATAGAACAGGTGGTAGGAGGCGCCGGGGGAGAACTCGAATGGTGGACAGTCTGCTACTTCCTTCTCCATTACAATCAAGAGGTTTATAGGCAGTTCACCGTCTTTCTAAGTGCTCTTAAAAACAAGGACTGCAACGCCCCAGATGAGTTCGCAAAAGCATTCTCCAAATTCGATATGAACGCCCTGAACGAGAACCTCAAAGCCTACTTCATCAAACTCCGCTAACTTTCTTTCTCATTCGCCTAGCAACCGCTTGAACTCTTCATCTTCACGCAACGAGTCTAAGTCTTTATCACTTCTCGCCTGCTTCTTCAACCTCCCACTCCTGTCCAAGTCAAACGCCTTTTTGAGCGCTTCCAACGCATTCCCTTTGTTCCCCATATTAGCATAGGCACAGGCGAGATTGTAATATCCAAAAAAGAAGTCTGGAGATATTTCTATCGCCTTTTTATAGTCGGCGATTCCACCTTCATAATCTCCTTTGTTACATTTTGCAGCACCTCGATTGCTGTATGCTATCACAAGCCTCGGGTTCAGTTGGAGTGCTATATCATAATCCCTTACCGCACCATCGTAATCTCCCTTTATATATCTTACACTCCCTCGATTACTATATGCCTCTGCAAACTTATTGTTCAACTCAATCGCTCTGCTATAATCCGCAAACGCACCATCCAAATCGCGCAACTGCATCCTTGCAGCGCCACGCATATTGAACGCCTCAGGAAAATCAGGTCTCAGTCTCAACACCTCTTCAATAAACCGAATACTCTTCTCATACCGCCCTTGATGATATGCCTCTGAGGCTTCCGCATAAAGAGTCATCGGATTACACACNTTCGGCATAAGTTTGAGAACCTTCTTAAAATGTTCCAGCCCTGCAATGTAATCCTGCTTCTGCCAGTAAATCATCCCCATATAAAAATGGGCTACCGCTTCCCCCTCCTTATCAAAGCCCCTCTGAGCCACCACAACAGCATTCTCGAAAGCCGCAAGCGCCTCATTCTCTCTGTTCTCTTCCTTCAGAATCTTCCCTTTCTCCAAATACGGAACAAGATAAGTAGGGTCTGAAGAGATTGCCTCCTCGACCAACTTTATCTTCTCTTCCAGCGTCGCAGCCATTGTCAACTTCTTCAGAATCTCCTCCGCCTTTTTGCGTACCACCTCACGATGCCTCACTTCGCTGTGCCTCAACAACACAAAACCAACCACAATCAACGCCACCATAGCGACTCCAACACCCAGGCTCGCTATCTTATTCCGCCTCACTCTCCGCCACAACCTCTCGACTATACTGATTGGTCTCGCTTCAATCGCCTCGCCTTTAAGATAGCGTCCGATGTCTTCCTTCAACTCCAGCACCGATTGGTAACGGCGGCTCGGCTCCTTTTGCAAACACTTGAAAACGATTGTTTCAACATCACGGTCAATCTTCGGGCATACAGAACGCAGAGAAAGCGGTTCGGAGAACCAAATCTTCTTGAACACCTCCACAATAACATCACTGTCGAATGGACACTGCCCACTCAAAGATTCGTATAATAGAACTCCGACCGCCCAGATGTCACTCCGAGCATCTATCTCTTCACCGTTTGCCTGCTCAGGACTCATATACTGTGGAGTTCCAACAATTCTGCTCGATTTCGCTGCACCATCCCGCCTACCCTCCACACGCTTCGCTATTCCGAAATCACCTATATAGATTCGGTTCTCGTTATCAATAAAAATGTTCTCGGGCTTTATATCTCGGTGGATAATTCCATTCGCGTGCGCATAAGAAAGCGCATCCAGAACAGGCAGTATTATCCGAAATGTTTCATCCACCGACAAAGCCCTATTTGACGATTCGTCAAGCAACTTCCGCAGAGTTTTGCCTTCAATGTAATCCATCGTAAAATACGGTTGATTGTCCAGAACCCCCAGTTCATGAACAGGAATAATATTCGGATGGCGCAGTTTCGCCGCCAGTTTTGCCTCACTCTCAAAATGCCCAATCTCCTCCTCCGTGCGCAGTTTCAAAAGTTTCAAAGCAACACTCCGGTCAAGTTGTGGGTCGTATGCCAAATAGACTGCACCAAAGCCACCCTCTGCAATCTTTTTCTGGATGCGGTATCTGCCAAAAGAGCGGAGTTCTTCAAACGCAACAGTCTCGGCAGCAGGTGCGTCAGTCACGCCCCCTCCTCTTTGAATGGAAGCCTTTTGTCTATGATACTGCAAAACAACTTCTGAGATAAACTGTTTGTCCTGCGGGTTTGACATAGTCAAAAGGCGAAGCGTGTCGGTTTGAGAGCGAGACGAAGGCGCCGTTTTTACATTTGCGGAGAGCGCGTTAAACTCTTCTAACAGGGTTTTGATTTGTGGAAGGTTTGATATCTGTTCAAGAAGTTGAGGATTTGTTTTGAGATAGTTCTGTATTTCTGACGACTGGCACCAGGCGATAAATTCGTCAAGCGAGTTAAATTGCGGAATCAAAATCTCCATCCAAATATTCCCTCAACTTCTCACAATACATAACTATACAGTGTATTGTGGCGACTCGTCAAGCGGTAAGAAAGAAAAGGAATACCCCTTATAAGGTGCGAAGGAGACACGGCATATCAGTTTTCGCCCATTCCGTCCTCGAAATTATTGACAATCTCCTCTTGCAACAATAAGATTTTAAGAGACGATTGAGGAGGAGTTTTGATGCTTGACGAGAGGTTACTTAAAATTTTAGCCTGTCCATTGTGCAAGGAGAGTGTCGAATTCAAGGAGGGAAAATTGGTGTGCACCAAGTGCGGGAGACGCTATCCTGTAAAAGACGGCATTCCGATTATGCTGATAGAAGAAGCAGAACTGCCTGAAGAAAAGGGGGAGAAGAAGTAGTAGTATGGATGCAATCATCTCCGACATACACAGCAATGTGGTCGCGCTCAAAGCGGTCTTGGCTGACATCGAGAAGTTTGCCTGTAGGCGAATCATCTGTCTTGGCGACATAATCGGATACGGGCCATGGCCTCTTGATTGCGTTGACTTCGCTATGGGCTTCTCTCTCACCGTACTGGGTAACCACGAGGATGCTGTCCTCTTTGAGCCGGTTGGTTTCAACCTACGCGCCGAAGAAGCCATCACCTGGTCACGTTCTCAACTGAACAATCGCGCCGTGCCTGTCGAACTCCGCCGTGCCAGATGGAACTTCTTGGGCGACTTGCCTCGTAAGAAACAGGAAGGCGACATACTGTATGTCCACGGCACCCCTCGAGAACCAACGAGAGAATACCTCTTCCCCAAGGATATTGTCGACAAGGAGCGGATAGAAACATTATTTAAGACATTTGAGCATATAGTATTCAGTGGACATACTCATATTGCAGGAATTTTCACGCCAGAGGGCTACATCAATCCTCCTGTTGACCGCAGAATCGACCTCGACGGTTTTGAGAAGGTGATTGTAAATGTAGGCGCCGTAGGACAACCTCGTGACAACGACTGGCGTGCCTCTTATGTCCTCTTCGACGGCAGGTTCGTAGTTTATCGGCGCGTCGAATATGATATCCAGAAAGTCGTAGATGAGATAAAAGCCAACCCTCATCTGGACAACTATCTCGCCGAAAGGCTTATGAAAGGAATGTAAGAGAATGGAAGACAATCGTTTCTTCTTCATGTTGATGCTCATATTCGTTGCGACTCTTGCATACTTCTTTTTTACCGCCCCTCCTCCCCCTCCTCAAAACGCTTCCTCCCCGCCGCCAACTCCACCCTCCTCCCAGAACCCTTCCACAGAGCCCGGCCCCGAGAAACCGTCCACTTTCCCCTCACCTCCCTCAGCCGAGTTGAAACCTTCCGTCTCCGGACTGCTCAGAAACTCCGTAATGGAAGCGCAATGGCACTCAAAGAACGGAGACATTCTCTCTTTAACTCTTCTTGCCAAAAAGGACGACCGCTACCTCTATCCCGAAAAAGGAAGAAAAGATTTACCTCTTAAACTCCTCGACACCGCTTTTAACTCTTATGCTCTCCGCTTATTGGACAAGGATGGCGCCCCCGTTTTCGAAGGCTTGTGGGAATGTAAAAGTCGTGATGAAAGAAGCGTCGAGTTTCGCGCAGAAAACGATTCTCTTGCGGTTACTAAAAGAATCGCTCTTTCCGATAACGGTTACCACTTCGCCGTAAGATTAGAATTCGAGAACAAAACTTCAAGCGAGGTGCTCTTTGACGGCTTGAGGCTCATCGTCGCCGCATCAGTAGAGCAGGAGCGCGAGTCAAAAGGATACGATTACCTTCTGATCGCCCGAATGAGAGAATCTCTGGAAGTGAGCGAGATTCCTTTGAGCAAAGCGGATAATGGCAAACCGTATAAAGATGATGGCGCCTTCCATTTCTGCGGAATGAGTAACCATTATTTTGTCTTCCTTCTTCTTCCTGACGACAGCCTCACCAGAGAGACTGTTGTTGGAGCGTTGTTGGAAAAAGTTGACTCCCGAAATACAACCCCTGAGATGGTGTTAAATTACTCTGTCTCCGCAGTTCTGGGAAAGATAAGGATAGCCCCTTCAGGGAAGACCCCGCTTAACTTCATCTTCTTTGTGGGTCCAAAAGACCCCGACATCTTGGACAGTTCAGAATATTCACTATACGGGTTTAAACATGTCGTTTCATACGGTTTCTTCGGTTTCTTAAGTAGATTGTTCCTTGCCATCCTTAAAGGGGTTCACTTTCTAGTAGGAAACTGGGGGATTGCGATAATCATTCTCACCTTGATAGTCCGTGGGGCACTCTACCCGATTTCACGCCGACAACAAGTCTCGATGCTCAAATATCAGCAAAAGATGCAGGTGATTCAGCCTGAAATGGAGAAATTGAAGAAGAAATACAAAGACGACAAACAGAAACTGAATCAAGAGATACTGAAACTGATGCGCAAGCACGGAGTCTCCATATTCCCTGCAGGCGGATGCCTCTTGATGTTCCTCCAAATTCCTGTGTTTATCGGTCTCTGGCAGGCATTGAACACCTCGATTCATCTCCGCCAGGCGAGTTTCTGTCTCTGGATTGACGACCTTTCACAGCCCGACAGACTCTTCAAATTGGGCGCGCCCATCCCCATTCTCGGCACCCCCTACATCAATCTCCTTCCCATTCTAATGATAGTCGCAATGGTGATACAGTCGTATTTTCAACCAAAAACCGCGCAAGCACAGCAGCAGAAACTGATGAACTATTTTATGTATATCTTCCTCTCCCTTATCTTCTACTCGCTTCCTTCAGGGCTCGTCCTCTATTTTCTCGCCTCCACACTCGTAGGAATTCTTGAATCGCGAATCATCCGCAAGCAACTCCAAGCAGTCGCGGACATAACGGCGAGCAAGAAAGAGGTTTAATCCTCTGCCACACCGTCACTCACTATCAGATGTCGAGATTATGGACATCAAGGGCAAAGCGCTCAATAAACTCTTTACGAGGTTCGACACTGTTGCCCATAAGAATTGAGAACATCCTTTCTGCTTCTGCTGCATCCTCAATTGTGACGCGAAGGAGAACCCGTCTTTTGGGATCCATTGTAGTCTCCCATAACTGTGTAGCATTCATTTCGCCCAATCCTTTGTACCGCTGGATGTCCACGCCTTTAGCGCCAATACGACGCACAATATCAAACAGTTCCTCGATAGAAGAAGCGGTCTCCGTCAAGTTCTGGTGGATGATTTTGAACCGTTCGCTATGTTCTTTATCGCCAAAGAGGTCCTCAATTGCAAACCCGGCTGACAACGCCGATTCCAGTTTCCGTTGGAGTTCTGCTCTATAACGGAATTCGAGATAAAAGATATCAGCCTCCGTCTGAATCTCAACATCCTCAAGATCCGCTGTTTCTATCTCCAGCTTGTTGAGGCTCTTTGAGACACTCTCTTCCAGTTTTTCAAACTCATCGTCATTGAAAAGAAGATGGGTTTCGCCTGAGCGGGTTCTTGCCCAGTAAAGCGGCAACATCTTCTTTTGGGGGTCGTATTTGAGAAGATACTGCGGCAGGTCAAATCCGATGCGCGCCAGTTGCTTCTCGTAGCGTTTTCTCTCGCCAACCAGCATCAACGCCTCCTTGAGTTCCGCTTTGTCAATCAACTCGCCCGAAGGAAGCCGAGAGACTGTTACCGCCTCAATTCCTGCCTCGACAAGCATACTCTTGAGTTGCTCTTCAGAATGAAGGTATTTCTCTTTCTTGCCGCTGCGGAAACAGTATAGTGGTGGCTGGGCAATGTAAAGTTTGCCACTCTCAATCAGTTTCCGTAGATGCCGCCAGAAGAATGTCATAAGAAGAGTTCGAATATGAGAGCCATCTACATCCGCATCCGTCATTATGATGACCTTCGAGTAACGAAGTTTCATCAAATCAAAATCTTCCTCGCCAATACTGGTGCCAAGAGCGTTTATAATAGTCACAATCTCTTCGTGCTCGAGAACCTTGTCCATCCGCGCCTTCTCAACATTCAAGATTTTGCCCCGAATGGGAAGAATCGCCTGAAATGTGCGGTCCCTTCCCATCTTGGCAGTGCCACCTGCCGAGTCTCCCTCAACTATAAAAAGTTCTGTGTTCTCAACATCACGACTGGAGCAATCCGCCAATTTACCTGGTAAAGAGCCAGAGGAAAGCGCCTCTTTCCTATGAACTAACTCTTTCGCACGGCGGGCAGCGAGTCTCGCTCTTGCAGCAGTCAGCGCTTTCTGCGCAATAACCTTCGCAATCTTCGGGTTCTCTTCTAAGAACTCCGAAAGTTTCGCATTGACAATACTCTCAACTATACTCTGAACCTCTCTGTTGCCCAACTTTATCTTCGTCTGACTCTCAAACTGAGGCTCTGGCAAAAAGAGACTTATAATCGCTGTTAATCCCTCTCGGAAATCCTCCCCTGTAAGTTCCTTTACATCTTTCTGAAGTTTTTCGTTAGCGATATAACGGTTGAGTGTGCGTGTAAGCGCGCTCCTGAATCCACTCACATGGGTACCACCCTCTACAGTGTTGATGGTGTTCACAAAAGATGCAAATGTCTCCGAATAACCATCAGTGTACTGCATCGCAACTTCTACCGTCACCTTCCCCTCTTCCGCTTTGAAGAGAATCGGCTTATGCAGAACCTCTTTGCCGCTGTTTAAGTAAGAAAGGAAATCCTCCATCCCTTTCTCAGAAAAAAAGGTCTCTCTCTTGCCAGACAATGCGTCCTCAACCGTAAGTCTCAGTCTCGGAATAAGAAAAGAAATCTCCCTAAGGCGGCGCGTTATAAGATTGAGATTGAATGATGTCTCTCCAAAAATCGTTTTATCCGGTTTGAAGACTATCTTCGTCCCTCGCTTCTTGGTACTCCCCTTCTTCATCACTTTCGACTGCGGCTTCCCTCTCTCATACCGCTGATACCAGATATATGCTCCATCATATACCTCCGCCTCAAGCCACTCACTCAATGCGTTCACTACAGTCACACCGACTCCATGCAGTCCACCACTCACCTTATACGCCTTTCCCTCAAACTTTCCTCCAGCATGAAGGCGCGTGAGAACAACCTCAAGCGCGGATACCCCCACCTCCTTGTGAATGTCAACAGGAATTCCTCTACCGTTATCTAGAACAGAAACACTGCCGTCCTCGTTCAGCCGAATCAAGATTTCATCACAGTAACCCGCCATCGCTTCATCAACACTGTTGTCAACTACCTCAAAAAGCAGATGATGCATTCCTCCAACGGATGTATCACCAATATACATTGCTGGGCGACGCCGAACACCCTCAAGCCCCTCTAAAATTTTTATATCGGCTGCCGTATATTCGCCTGTTCCGTTTGCCTTCACCTTATCGCTCATCACCGTTTCTCCACCCTTACCTTCAGTTTCTCGAACTTGCTTGTCCCTAGTTTCGTGTTAACAAACCTGACTATCTTCTCTCTAAAAAACGACTCTATTTCACTCTTTTCCGCTTGTGTCCCCACTTTCAGAAAAATTGTACCTTTCCTTACCGCTGTAACTTCCGCCTTTATCCCATTGTCCTTCAAACACTCATCAATAGTAGCCTGAACTCGGGAGAGCCTTTTCCTCTCTTTCGTATCTTTAGCAATCACTCTATGGATTATCTCTCTTAAAGGCTCCATTTTTAGTCCATCGTAAGCGGCATAACCACATATTTGTAGTCAGACTCCTCCTGCGAGAATAAAATCGCTGCTGAATCCTTCTCCTTAAAACTGAGTGTGACTGTATCCGCCTTTATAACGGAAATCGGCTCTAACAGATACTTGGGGTTAAACGATATTTTGAAATCTTCTCCTTCGTATTCTCCCTCTACTACCCTTATAGCCTCTCCTCCCTCCGTAGAATGAGACGACATCGTCGCTTTCCCCTTTTCAAAGTTAAGAGTAACCGCTTCTGCATCCTTCTCTGCTGCTAATGAACCCTCTACTATCGCTTGACGGAGAGAATCCCTTTGCGCAGTAAACTTTTTATCACAGTCTGTTGGAATAACACTCTCGTAGTCAGGAAACTGCCCTTCTATGTTACGCACAACCATTCTCACAGGACCACTCTCTACCCCAGTGTACACGCTTGAAAAGATAACTTCTAATGTCTCTTCTTCCTCCCTTGAGCAAATCTGCCCTAATATCTTCATCGCCTTAAGAGGAATTATTACTCCATCAATCTCTCCTTTGCTCTTTTCAACTCTCTTTCTAACTAAACTCATTCTTCTTCCATCTGTCGAGACCATTTCTAATACACTTCCTTTCAACTTCATAAAGACTCCATTTAAAGCATATCGGGTCCTCTCACTTGAGACAGAAAACTCTGTCTTTGAAACAGCATCCGCCATCTCCTTAAGTGAAATCTCACACCATATACTCTTTTCTATCTTAAACTGCTCCGGATACTCATCCGCAGGAAGAGTCTTCCAACGAAAATTTCCCTTCTCTGTCTCTATCCTTAATATATCATCCTCAGTCTCTACCAAGAGACTCTCATACTCTGCCTTTTCTATCACATTTTTTATGTTTTCTGCTTTCACACAAATACCTTCTTTCTCATCCTTTATCCCTTTTTGTATCTTGACTGAAACCTCAACTTCAAGGTCAGTTGCTCTCACTTCAAAATCCTTATCTACCTTGAAAAGAACATAAGAAAGAATCGGCATAGGACTCCTTTGTTGAATGATACCAAGAGGATATGATAAAAGTCTTCTTATCTTATCTTTTTCTTCTAATCTAATCTTCATATATACTCCTCCTAAATAATCCTCTAACCCCTTTTACCTTCTATATGTTATATAAAATACCACTTTCTTAAACATATACGCCCTACATTAATCACTTCTTCTACTTTACTCCTTAACAAAAGGGTTTAATAACTCCTTTTACTATTTTGAGGTATAACTTTATCATTATGTTATACTCTCATCAACATATTTTAACAACTCTTCAACAAGATGACTTGTAAGAATAGTACTTTCTATCAACTTTTCTACTCTTTTTACAGCATAATTCACAGAAGATAAAGACTTGAGTCTCATTACCCGCATTATATGAGTATTATCAAACCCTTTCTTCTTTAGAAGAAAAATCATCACAGAGGGAGCGAGTTTACCTCCATTTCTTATCCCTGCTGCCGTTAAATTCTCTTCTATCTGCTTTAACAGGGAGTGAAAAGTCCTTTTAAGAGGAAGATTTCCTGTTAGATTATAGCGTAGAAGCAGCCCTTCTACCTCACTGATAGAGATAGCACTGTCAGAGAGGTCTTCCACAGCATTTGCAGGGAGATTAACCCCCAACAATTCAGACTTCAATCTAATAATCTCTTTTCTCTCATAGGGAAGAGGAAGGTTAATAGTGCAAACAATGCTCTCTGTAAGAAGTCCAGAAAGGGCAGAGACCTTCTGCTTAAGTCTACCTAACTGCTCAGATGTGGAGAAGATAACCGTTCCTTTGTTGCTCAAAATAGAGCGGCAGAGAGAAGCAATCTCCTCAGCAGAGCGAGGCTTCTCTTCAAGAAAATGGATATCATCAATCGCCAAAAGAGTTGCCTTCAAGATAGGGGAAAGAAACTCTTCCTTCTGCTTTCTATAAGCAATAAACAGATTGACAAAGTTCTCTGCGGTAGTGTATATTGACAGAGTTCGACTATCCCGTTTCTGCCTACGCGCAACCGCTGCTTGAAGAAGATGGGTCTTGCCGCAGCCGTGTGGACCTACCAATGTTACAGGAGTGGAAAACTCTTGTAACCCTTCTGAAGCAGCAAGACACATCAAATGTGCCATCTTGCTTCCCTCTGTGCTTTTAAAAGTCTCAAAAGTGAAAGCAGGTTTCAAAGGAAGAGAAAGACTACACCGAAGAGGTTCCTCTTTGAAAGCAGAAGAGAGAAGTTGGAGAACAAACTTTTCTCGAGCGTCGGGAGTCTTGAACTTGAGAAGAAGTGATGTCTCTGCAATTTTCCTCCATTCTGCAATGAGTCGGGAAATATTCTCCAGACCATTCTCCATATATGCTCTCCTGTGGAGTAAAAAAGTTTTACAATCCCGAAAGCATAGTATATCATATACACTGTCGCATTGGGAGAACAAAATGTGGAGATTTATCTGGATAATGCGGCGACTTCTCACAAGAAACCAAAAGAAGTGATAGAAAAAGTGATGGAATACTTAAAAGAGACTTCCTGTAACCCAGGTAGGAGTGCATATCCGCTGGCCGTAAAAGCAGGAAGGCTTCTTTTTGACATCAGAGAAAAGTTAGCCTCTTTTTTTGGTGTGGATGAGCCGACAAGACTTGTCTTCACTCGTAACGCTACGGAAGCGATTAATCTATTCCTCAGAGGTTTCTTAAGTCCTGGCAGTAAGGTTCTGACGACGAGTATGGAGCATAATGCAGTGATGCGTACACTCTCCGCTCTCTCCGAGGAAAGGAATGTTAGATTCGAGAAGATATGGGGGGATGGGAGAGGAGTCCTCGAACCTGCGCAGTTTAGAGAAGCGCTCCGGAAAGAGAAATACGACCTTGTGGTAGTGAATCATATGTCAAATGTGTCAGGGACGCTTGCTCCGCTTGAAGAGATTTGCTCTCTTTGTGCAGATATGGGGGTTCCTGTTCTGGTTGATGTAGCGCAGTCTGCCGGCACAGTTTTGGTGAAAATGCCTTCTGAGGGAGATGTTGCGTTCGCATTCACAGGGCATAAATCTCTTATGGCGATTCAAGGGGTTGGAGGGCTTATTTTTAACAACGATTCCCTTGGAAAACGGGTGAAGCCACTAATAACAGGCGGCACAGGCTCTCTCTCTTCGAAGGAGGTCCAGCCCGACTTTCTGCCGGATAAACTTGAAAGTGGAACGCTTCCGATGCCAGCAATCGTTGCGCTTGGTGCCGCCATTGATTTTATAAACAGTACAGGTCTGGGGAAGATGGAGAACCACAAGCGGAGACTGACCCGCTCTCTGATTAAAGGACTCTCAGAGATTGAGAAAGTAACTCTTTACGGGACAAAAGATGAGCGGCAGGTCGGAGTTGTCTCCTTTACGCTCAAAGGGATGACTACTTCTGAAGCAGGAGACAAACTCTCATCCGCTGGTGTCTATTGCAGAGTGGGGCTGCATTGTGCTCCTTCCGCTCACAGAACCCTTGGCACATACCCAGATGGCACAATCAGGTTCTCCGTTGGATACTTCAACACCGAAGAGGATGTGAGACTCGCCGTTGATGAGGTGCGTAAAATTGCAGAAAAAAGATGAGTTCTGCGTTCTTCTCTTTTCATCTGTCCACTATGTTTTTCGGGCCGAAAAAGCGCTCCGTGAGGCGGGAATCAGAGTGGAAACCATTACGGCGCCGAGAGAACTTACATCCGATTGCGGAGTCGCCCTTCTCCTTAAGCAAACCGATTCTGAACGCGCTCTCTCCCTCCTAAAAGAAAATAAAATCCCTCTCGTCTCAGTCTCCCCTTATAAAAGTTGAAATCCCTATTTTTGTCCTTCCTATAATATTCTTCTAAGATAAAGATTTTCAACAAGTTATTCAAATTCTTCGGAGAGAAAATAGCAGAGAAAAGGGAATCTCTCGCTCTCAAAGTTTTTGAGTTTTTGGCGAGAAAACCCGTTTTTAGGTTGTCAAAATCTCAAGTTTGGTGTATAATATTAGTGGAACGATAAAAAGATTGCCAAAAAAGCAAGCCATCTTGGAGGGTGAAGAAATGGTAGAGGAGAGATGGGAGGTGGTTGAGGAAGAGTGGTGGGAGGAGGAGAAAGGTTGGCAGGAAGTGGAGAAACCCTGGTGGATGCACTGGGCGGTGCCGTTTCTCCTGTCCGGAGGAGTTCATCTTTTGATGTTATGGATTGCCGTTCTGGTTGTTTTTCTTATTCCTATGGAGAGCGTAGGCTCGCAGATTAACTTTCAAGAGCCTCCTTTTGTTGAGACCCCTTACGATATGAATCTGAAGAGAGATGTGTTCAGGACTCCGCGGGTAGAAGACCATATTGTGAAGGAGCATAGTATAATTGTTTTGGACGAGGAGAAGATTTTGACCCGCGATGTTCCGAGAGGAACGAGTTTGGACTGTCTTGCGAACAAGAATCTTGCCTCGACAGGAGTGACGGATGCGTATGGAATCGGTGGCCAGCGGGCGGGGGCGTATGGTTTGAGGTGGGGGCATGGCTCTTTTCCGCCTGGCAGTGGACCTGGGACGGAGAGCGCTGTTCTGGCGGCGCTTTTGTGGCTCTGGCGCCATCAGAACAGAAAAAATGACCCAGATGCAGGCGGCTGGAGTATGAACGGATTCCACAAGTGGTGTAAGCCTGGAGAAGTCTGTAAGAACGACCTCGGCGCATCTCCTTATTTTGATGTTGGAGTCTCGTCACTCGCACTTCTCGCATTCCTCGGTCATGGCAACACGCATAGAGTCGGCAAATTCAGAAGAACCGTTCAGATGGGACTTGAATATCTTCTGAGGAATCAGAGTTCAGAAGGCTGGTTCGGTAAACTCTCTGAGACCCACGAGTGGATTTACAATCATGCTCTTGCCACGATGGCTGTCTGCGAGGCATATGGGATGACGCAAGACCCTTGGTTGCGCGAGCCTTGCGAGCGAGCAATTGACTGCATCATCCGCGCACAGAACCCGGGCGCAGGCTGGCGTTACGACCCAGGAAGTGGCGAGAACGACACATCAGTCACAGGCTGGATGATACTCGCCCTCAAAGGCGCAAAAAGCGCAGGAATCAATGTCCCTGCAAATGTGTGGGACGGAGCAATCAAATGGTTCGACAGATGCACAGACCCGACCACAGGACGCGTCGGCTATCAGAAGCCAGGTGACCTCGGCTCCGTGATTCGCGGTGTCAACGAGCAGTGGGAAAAACTGCCAACAATGACCTCCGTCGCCGTCATCTGCCGTATCTTCTGCGGACAGTCCCGTTCCGACCCCATCGTGAAAAGATCAGTAGATTTCTTAATGAAACACTTGCCCACCTGGGACACTAAAGGAATGAAAGTGGATATGTATTACTGGTACTATGGCACATATGCACTCTTCCAGTACGGCGGACAGCCCTGGAAAGACTGGAACACCGCAATGAAAAAAGCCCTTCTCGACACACAGCGGCGTATGGGCTGCGCAGATGGTTCTTGGGACCCCATCTGCAAGTGGGGCATGGTCGGCGGTCGTGTCTATTCTACCGCCATCAACGCATTGACCCTTGAAATCTACTACCGTTATAGACGCTACTATGAGGGAAAGGGGATAGACCCAGAAGTCCTTCGCAGACTTGACGGTCAAAAACTTCAAGACGACAGGCGATAGAAACCTCCATACCTTCGCAACGGGCTGCGTATCGCTCCTACTCCTCGATGTGCAGACCGTCTGCTTTAGAGAGAAATCTCGTTTTTTTCTTTCTCCCCCTCCCCCTTAGGTTATCATAAAGAGGGGGAGTGTACCTGTTGGTTTGTGATTATTGGTGAAAGGAGTGTTGAATGGTTCAAACAGCAGAGATAAAAGCCATTGTTGAAAAGTATGGGGGGAATGTGGATTCTCTGATTGCCATTTTACAGGATATTCAGGGGGTATATCGGTATCTGCCTGAGGATGCATTGAGGGAAGTTGCTGCTCGTTTGAGGCTGCCCCTGATACAGGTTTATGGCGTGGCAACATTCTTCAAGGCGTTCAGTTTGAAGCCAAGAGGAAAGCATTTGGTCACGGTTTGCTTGGGGACAGCCTGTCATATTCGTGGTGCGCCTTCAATACGAGACGAAGTCGAGCGGCATTTAGGAATAAGAGCCGGTGAGACAACCAAAGACGGGCTGTTCTCATTAGAGA
>JAOAAR010000051.1 GCA_026418755.1 Planctomycetota bacterium | reverse complement strand
GAGGCAGAGGATTTGCTCAAAAAACGGGAGGGTTTGAGGAACGAGGTGAAGAGATACCGTACTCTTCATAAACGGGTTGAAGAAATGACGAGCCTTTTGAAGCAGAAGAAAATTGCGGATTTGATGAACTATGTGGACCCTGAACTGAGGAAGAGCGAGTCGGTACAGCGGTTTCTGGGGCTTATCGGTATAGGGCTTGCTCTTATTGAATTCAAAGAGGCAAGAGCGGAGAGTATAGAGATAGAGAAAGAGCGTGCGACTGTGAGAGTGTATACGGAGACTCAAAGAAGCACAAAAGAAGGGAGTGTGACGGAGGCGAGAACGGATGAATGGGATTTTGTGGAGAAAGAAGGGGTGTGGTATCTTTCTCCGCAGAAGAGGCAGCCGAAGATGCCAAAACATCCGAAATAGAGAGTTCCGGTTCGGCTCTTCTTTTCTGCCGCTCTTTTCGACGAATTCTTAAGGAGTAAAAGTAATGGTTCATCACTTGGAGGTGACATACAAAGAAGGGTTGTCTGATGCAGAAGCGGAAGGGATATTGAGCGGAATAAGGGATTTGGGAATCGAGAGCGTCTCTGAGGTGCGCGTGGTGCGAGTCTTTGTGATAGACGGAGAATACACTAAGAAGGAGTTGAGATGGATTGGTAGGGAGTTATTGGCGGATGCGGTTGTTGAGAAGTTTGCACTTGACGCATCGGTGCTTGATGAGAAGGTTTACAATCTTGTGCAGGTGGCGCGGCGGGCGGGGGTGATGGACCCTGTGGCGTTGACGATAGAGAAAGCGCTGAAGGAGGTGGGGCTTGGTGCGAGGCGGGTGCGGACTGCAAAGAAATTTTTATTGAAAGGGAGGATTTCGGAGAAAGAGTTAAGAGAAATTGTGCGGCGCATCCTGGCGAATGATGTGATTGACGAGGTTCATTTCGGCAGGAAAAAGTTGGCTTTGGCGAAAGAGCCGCCGCCTTATCAGTTCCGTCTCACAACAGTTCCTCTTAAAGGAAAGAGAGATTCTGAACTCTTGAAAATCAGCAGAGAGGGGATGCTCTCATTAAGCCTCGAGGAGATGAGAGCGATTGCTGCGTATTTCAAGAAGGAGGGAAGAGAGCCAACGGACTGCGAACTTGAGACACTGGCGCAGACCTGGAGCGAACACTGTGTTCATAAAACGATGCGTGGGAAGATTCTTTACAAAGAGGGAAGAAAAAGCAGGATGATAGATAATCTTCTTAAGAATACGATAATGAGAGCGACTGAAGAGTTAAAGAAAGAATGGTGCGTTCTGGTGTTCAAGGATAATGCGGGAATCATCGAGTTTGACGAGAAATATAATCTTTGTTTCAAAGTGGAGACTCACAATCATCCGAGCGCAATCGAGCCATACGGTGGAGCGGCGACAGGTATAGGCGGTGTCATTAGAGACCCATTAGGAACTGGATTAGGCGCAGAGCCAATCGCGAATACGGATGTTTTTTGCTTTGCTCCTCCTGATACAAGTTATTCGGAGTTGCCGCCTGGATGCCTTCATCCGAAGCGAGTGATGAAGGGGGTTGTTGCGGGGGTGCGCGACTATGGCAACAGGATGGGAATCCCGACGGTGAACGGCGCAGTTCTCTTTGACCCGCTTTACATTGGAAATCCACTTGTCTATTGTGGCACCCTAGGACTGCTTCCGAAGGAGAAAAGTTTCAAGAGACCGAAAGTGGGAGACAGGATTGTTCTGGTCGGTGGGAGGACTGGACGGGACGGAATCCACGGAGTCACTTTCGCATCACTACAATTAAGTGAAGAGAGTGAGAAGATATCATCAGGCGCGGTGCAGATAGGGAACGCCATCACTGAAAAAGCATTCCTTGATGTTTTAATAAAAGCGCGGGATGAAGGGTTATACAATGCGATTACGGACTGTGGGGGTGGCGGTTTAAGCAGTGCGGTAGGCGAGATGGGGGCGGAATTGGGAGTCAAGGTGAATCTCGAGCGTGTGCCGCTCAAGTATTCTGGGCTTTCTTACACAGAAATCTGGATTTCGGAGGCGCAGGAGAGGATGATTCTCTCCGTGCCGCAGGAGAAGACGGAAAGGTTGTTTGAGTTGTTCCGCTCCGAGGATGTGGAGGCGACGGATATAGGCGAGTTCACAGGAGATGGCAGATTGCGGCTTTATTACGAGGGTAACGAGGTAGCGAACCTTGATATGGAGTTTCTGCATAAAGGGCTGCCAAGAGTCCTCAGGAAAGCGGTTTTTAAGAGAAGTCAACTGAAAGAGCCAAAAATTCCGAGGAAGTCTCAGTATACGGGGGTTCTTCTGGCGCTTCTTTCGTCTTATAACATAGCCTCCAAGGAGTGGGTAGTGCGTCAGTACGACCACGAAGTTCAGGCGCGCACTGTAGTGAAGCCGCTAGTAGGCGCCTTAAGGGACGCTCCTTCGGATGCGGCGGTTATTCTACCTGTGTTAGGAAGAAGGAAAGGGGTGGCTTTATCTTGTGGGATATGCCCCCAATATGGGAAAATTGACCCTTACTGGATGGCTGCAGCGGCTATAGACGAGGCTATAAGAAACGCTGTAGCGGTGGGTGCAGACCCGGAAAGAATCTCTCTGTTGGACAATTTCTGCTGGGGGAGGACGGACGATGCGGAGGTATTGGGGGCACTTGTGCGTGCTTGTGATGCTTGCTACGATTATGCAAAAGCGTTCGGAGCGCCGTTCATCAGCGGAAAAGACAGCCTGAACAACGAGTTCGTTGCTGGAAAGGTTCGCATCAAAATTCCCCATACGCTTCTGATTTCTGCATTGGGAATCGTTGAGGATGTGACAAAGACTGTAACGAGCGACTTCAAAGAAGCAGAAAATCCTATCTACTTGGTAGGATTAACAAAAGAGGAGTTGGGAGGCTCGGAGTATTACAGACTTTACGGAGCGCTTGGAAAAAATGTTCCGAGAGTGCAGCCGGATATTGCACTCAAAACTTATAAAGCACTCCATAAAGCGATAACAAGCGGATTTGTTTTTGCCTGTCATGATTGCTCAGAAGGAGGGCTGGCAGTGGCGCTTGCGGAGATGGCGTTCGGAGGGGGTATCGGAGCAGAAATCTCTCTCAAAGATGTCCCTTATGAAGGAAAGAGAAAAAGGGATGATTTTATTCTCTTCTCGGAGAGTTGTAGCAGGCTTATTGTTGAGGTAGCGCAGGATGCAAGACAGGAGTTTGAGAAACTGCTTGATGGCATTCCTTTCGGTTTACTCGGGAAAACTGTCAGAGAGCCTGTCGTAAGAATACGGGGGATTATGGGGAATGTGGTGGTAGAGGAGGTTCTTGAAAACCTGCGCAACGCGTGGAAACGCCCTCTTGCAAACCTCTAATCTTCGTGTCGCATACTTACGCTTCGGGGAGGATTTCGACGATTCTGCCTGACAGTTTCAGTCTGCCTGCGGCGAAGAGGTTGATAGCCTCAGGATATGCTTCGCACTCTTTTTCAAAGACTCGTTTTTGTAGGGTCTCCGGAGTGTCGGTGGTGTAGACAGGGACGGCTTTCTGGAGGATTATGGGGCCGTGGTCATATTTTTCATCAACGAAGTGGACGGTGCAGCCGGAGACCTTGACTCCGTAAGCCAGTGCTTCTTGATGGACGCGCAATCCGTAAAACCCCTCACCGCCAAAAGAAGGGAGAAGAGCGGGGTGAATGTTCATAATGCGTCCACGCCATCTTTCTGGGACAGCAAGAAGTTTGAGGAAGCCTGCAAGGGCGATGAGTTCGGGGTTAAACTTTTCGAGGTATTCGTAGATGGCATTACTGAAGGAACGAGTATCGGGGAAGTCGGAGCGGCGGATGGTGGTTGCAGGAATGGAGTTTTTTCGAGCCCGTTCAAGGGCATATGCTTTTGAGGAGGAAGAGACGACGCAGACAATCTGAGCGTTTAAGGAGCCTTCTTTGATTCTATCGATGAAATTCTGGAGGGTAGTGCCGCTGCCTGATACCAGTACTGCTAATCTGACTTTACGAACAGTCTTTCCCATCTCCTGTCTCCGGGAAGCATATATATAATGATTCGAAAGGAGGAGGCAGAACGCCAAGCAAAAATCCGTTTTGCGGAGAGATTCAACAACAAAAGGAGAAGGGAATATGAGTGGAAAGGGATTCTGCTTGACAAAAACTGACAGGGGGTTAAAATAAGGGAGGAAAGTTGGGCGGGTTATGAATGAGATGGTTCATTTGCTTATTGTTGCTTGTTTTTTCTTCTTGCAGAATAAGTGATGTTTCGGTGGCTGGTGAGCCTGTTGGGGGCGAATATCCGGAAGAAAGCCCTTATATGCCGAAACCGTATGACTTCAGCGAAGTGCGGAAACAGGAGTTGAGGCAGTGGCTGGAAGTTCACACCAGAAAAGAGGGGTTGTTGGGTTATGTGTGTCTTGTTTCTCGTGACTATTTTGAGCCGAATAGAAAAGAATGGGTGATGGTTTATGACAAGGAGTTACACTGCATCGGGTATGTGAGCGGGGACGGCAAGACTTACAGATTCATTTTCAACGACTACAAGGAGGAGACGAACTACATAGGCACATACGAGTGGGAAGAGGCGTTAGAGCATCTTTACGGTGTTGCTGAAGTGGCGGATTTGTCGCTCTGTTTCTACCACGCCACAGCGCCGACTGTGCCGCTTCCTCTGGTAACCCCAATCCATTACGAGACAGTGAAGAAGCCAGCAATGGATATTCCTGTAAAGGTGAAAGAGACACCAAAAGGGAGTAGCAAGTAACCTGCCTTTCAAGAAGTGCGAAAGAAGCAAATCTCTTGATTAACCTGTTTTTTTAACTTCAATTGTTTATTGAGAGAAAGGAGAAAGAGATGGGACAGGTGCTTCTACTTTTGTTTGCAGTCGTTGCGTACCTTATTGGCGGGATTCCATTCGGGCTGCTTATAGCGAAGGCAAAAGGGATTGACATACGGAAGGTAGGAAGTGGCAACATCGGTACGACGAATGTTGCAAGAGCACTTGGGAAAAAGTATGCGCTTTTGGTTTTCTTTCTCGATTTCTTAAAAGGAGCATTACCTGTTATGGCTCTCACGGTAATGATGAACGGATTTTCTTTCAATCTTAAGAGTCTGTTTTTCACATTCTCGAGGGAGGCTTTATACAATGCAGGATGTAAAGCGCCCAGCATCATATCCCTTGCAGTTCTATTAGGTGCTTTTGCTGTTCTGGGGCACTGTTTCAGTCCGTATCTGAAGTTTCGCGGTGGCAAAGGAATTGCTACAAGTGCAGGTGCAACCTTAATGCTTCTTCCGTTGTCGTTTTGCGTCTCTGTGGGAATATGGATTCTGCTCATATTGCTGTTCCGTTATGTTTCGTTGGCATCCATATGTGCCGCTCTTTCTCTTCCTTTTTCGTTCCTCTTAATATACTCTGACATTGAGTGTTTTAAGTATTCTTGGGCTATTTACTACTGTTTGTTCATAGCGGTGCTGACCACGGTCAAGCATATACCTAATATAAAGAGGCTGGTTTCTGGGAAGGAGCCGAGGGTTGGAGAGAAGAAAGAGAGTGAGAGGAGTAGACAGGACAGATGAAAAAGTGTTTCTGCTTGATGTAGGAAACACTTGTGTTACTTATGCGAGACCTCAAAAAAATGGCGGGGTGACAAGACCGACTTCTATCACGATAGAGAAAGGCTACATAGAGCCACTCAAAAGGCGTATTCCAGAAGGCTCTGTTATTGTGCTTGCGTCTGTGAATCCGAAGGTGTCGACTCGAATTGAAACGGAGTTTAAAGGGGAGAATGTTTCGGTGTTTGTTTTCAGGCGCGATTTCAAGGTTGAGATGCCTGTCCTTCTGGATAAGCCTGAGGAGGTAGGAGCGGACAGGCTTTTAAATGCGCTTGCTGCGTATCGGCGGTTTGGTGCTTCTGTGGTGGTGGATTGCGGCACAGCGAACACCTTCGATGTGGTCTCCCCCAAGGGAGAATATCTGGGCGGAGCAATCACGCCTGGGATTAGAATCTCCTTCAAGGCGCTTGCAACTTGGACTGCGCTTCTGCCTGATACGAAGCCGATAAGCGCTCCTCCGCTTGTGGGAAAAAACACCCGACAAGCGATGTCGAGTGGGGTGGTCTACGGAACTGCAGCGATGATTGATGGGATGCTCATGCGGTATAAGAAAGAGTTGCCGTTTAGGTTCACGGCGGTTGCTACAGGAGGAGCATCTGCGCTTGTTATTCCGTATTGCTTGACAAAACTCCTACACATTCCGACTCTTAGTCTTGAAGGGCTCTACATTGCCTACAAGGAATCAGAAGAGAGAAGAGGAAGAGACACACTTGCAAGAGCAGGTAGGAAGTAATGTGTATACATTTCGGGCGACTGCGGCGGGATTAGGTGCGATTGGTGTCGTCGTTGTTGCCGGCGAAAGTGCGTTTGACTGTGCAGCACCGCTGTTTAAGCCCAAGAAAGCAGACAAGACGAGAAAAGAAGGAAGAATCTTTTATGGCCACATTGTCGAGGACGATGAGGTAGTGGATGAGGCTTTGTGGGTATGGTATGAGAAGCATCCGAGGTGGTGTTGCGAGGTTGTTGAATTGAACTGTCACGGCGGAGTAGCGGTGGTTGAGCGCGTTTTGGAAGGGCTTATAAGGCGTGGTGCAAAGCGGGTCAGTTTCGAACAGTTTCTCGATGAGGCTGTTGAAAAGGGGTGGATAAGCGGGATCTATGCGGAGGCTGAGAAAGCGGTTTTGCGATGCGCCTCTGTGGCAGGATTAAGAGTTTTGTCGGCTGCGCTTGACGGAGAGTTGGAGAGGAAGGTAAAGGAGATATTGGCGTTTCTTGAATGTGGGAAATTGTATGATGCGGAGGAGAATCTGAGAAGGCTTCTTGTTTCAGCGGAGGTGGCGGTTAGGTCTGTATTTCCGCCTTCATTTCTGCTTCTTGGGGCGCCGAACAGCGGGAAATCTTCTCTTTTTAACCGTCTTGTAGGGGCGGAGCGGGTCATAGTCTCCCCTGTAGCAGGCACCACTGTGGATGTGATTGAAGGAGCGTTTGGAATAGATGAGTATATCATAAAGGTGTATGATGCTGCTGGGGTAGGTGGGTGTTGTGGAGTAGCAGAAAGTTTCACTATTCGGTTTGCAGAGAAGGTGGATTTTCTTCTGTATTTGATTGACGGTTCTGTTCCGTTGGAGGAGAAACAGAAAGAAATGATGAGAGGACTTGACGAGAAGAGAACACTTACTATAATCAACAAGGCTGATTTGCCGCTTAAAGTGGACGGTGTGAAGGCGGATGGGGAGATTTCGGCTTTAACGGGTAAAGGGATAGAGGAATTAAAGAGAATGATGCTAAAGAAGGCGCTGAAAGGGGAGAAAGGGGTTTCTCTGCCGTCATTTTTTACAAAGCGGCAGATAAGAAGAGGGAAAGAGGCGCTTGATGCACTTAAGAGCGGTGATTTTGTCAGAGCGAGGAAGAGTTTGAGGAATCTTATGAAGGAAGGAAAAGAAGAGGGAGGCGAGTTTGAATAGAGAGAGAGTAGCGGATGCGGCGGAGTTTAGGCGTTTGTTTGAAAACCTCGTTGAGCAATTGATGAGAAGTGGTCTTGACGAGAGGTGTGCTCTTGTGGGGATTGAGCGGCGTGGAGTAGTTCTTGCAAGGAGGTTAAAGGAGAGGATTAGGGAGAGAAGTTCTCTTGACCTTGCTCTTGGAAGTGTTGATATTACGCTGTATCGTGACGATTTGAGTTTGAGTCCTCCTCATCCTATTCTGCACAAAACAGAGATTGCCTTTGATGTGAATGGAAAGAGGATAATACTGGTAGATGATGTTCTTTTTACGGGAAGGACGGTGAGAGCAGCGATTAGTGCTATATTAGATTTTGGCAGACCTGCGCAGATTCAACTTCTTGTTCTGGTTGATAGGGGAAACCGTGAACTTCCGATACAGGCGGATTTTGTGGGGCTTAAGATGGAGACGAACAAAGAGGATATGGTTGAAGTTCTGGTTAAGGAATTGGACGGAAGAGATTGTATAGATTGTATAAGGGTGAGAAGAGGTGGAATGGAAGCGTAAGGATTTATTGAGTTTGCGCGAGTTGAGTGCGGAAGAGATTGAGGCGGTTTTGCAGACTGCGGCGACTTTCGTTGATGTCTCGAAGCGCTCTATCAAGAAGGTGCCGACTCTGCGTGGGAAGGTGGTGGTAAATCTGTTTTTTGAGCCATCGACTCGGACGCGCATTTCGTTCGAGTTGGCGGCGAGCCGTTTGAGTGCGGATGTGGTGAATTTTGAGGAGGTGTCGTCGAGCGGTGTAAAAGGAGAGACTCTGAAAGACACTGCGCGCAACATTGAGGCGATGGGGGTTGACATTGTGGTGGTTCGGCATAAAGCGGCTGGAGCGGCGAAACTGCTTGCCGATTCTCTTTCCGCATCGGTTCTGAATGCGGGAGACGGCGCACACGAGCATCCGACGCAAGGGCTTCTGGACATATTCACGATTATGCAGAAGAAAGGGCGGCTGCAAGGAATCACTGTAGCGATTGTAGGGGACATATCTCACAGCCGTGTTGCGCGTTCGGATATTTGGGGTCTTACCAAACTGGGAGCGAAGGTTATCTTGGTTGCACCTCCTACTCTGGTATCGCGGCAGTTTGAAAAATTAGGGTGCGAAATCTCATTCAACATTGACGAGGTGCTCGAGAGGGCAGATGTGGTGAATATGTTGCGAATTCAGAGGGAGAGGCAGGAGGGAGGGCTTTTCCCGTCGCTGAGGGAGTATACGCGGCTTTTTGGCTTGACGACGGCGCGTTTGAAGAGGGCGAAACCTGATGTTTTAATAATGCATCCTGGACCGTTGAATCGCGGTGTGGAGATAAGTGCAGAAGTGGCAGATTCTTCAAAATCTGTTATTTTGGAGCAAGTGACGAACGGGCTTGCCGTTCGTATGGCGGTTATGTATCTTTGTTCGAGGGCAAGAGATGTCCGCTATTCTAATCCGACGGGCGCTGCTCATTGACCCGGAGAGCAAGACAGAGAAGAGAGGAAACATTTTTATCGAAAACGGGCGCATTCACTCTTTGTTTTCGACTCCGTCTATTGCCGATATTGTGATAGACGGAGATGGGCTTATAGCATCTCCTGGTTTTATAGACATGCATTCGCATTTGAGG
>JAOAAR010000050.1 GCA_026418755.1 Planctomycetota bacterium | reverse complement strand
GATGTGTATAAGAGACAGCTATTCCTCGATGAGATAGGAAACATCCCGCTTGAGGTTCAGGGGAAACTTTTGAGGGTTCTGGAGCATCGGGAGTTTAGGCGGGTTGGCGACACTCAAGTAAGAAAAATTGATGTGCGCATCATAGCGGCAACGAACAAAAACCTCAAGGAGATGGTAAAGCAAGAGATTTTCAGAGAGGACCTGTATTATCGGCTCAATGTGTTTCCTATCTATATTCCGCCTCTACGTGAAAGGAGAGAAGACATTCCTGTGCTTGCCTGTCATTTCTTGCAAGAGTTTTCGAGGACGATGAGAAAAAATATAAAGGGTTTCTCAAAGGAGGCGATGCGACAACTGATTGAGTACAATTGGCCTGGCAATGTGAGAGAACTAAGAAACCTCGTGGAGCGTGTTGTGATTATGACGGAGCAAGATTTTGTCTCTCCATCTGACATGCTTGTACATACATCAAATGAGAATGTGATTGTCAAATCGGATACGCCGAGGACTGCGAGTGAACTGAAAGAGACAAAACGGCGCCTGAAAAATGACATCACAGCATATATTGAGAAGAGGTTTATTCTTGAAGCGCTTGAACGGAACAATTACAACATTTCGAACGCGGCACGGGAAGTGGAAATGGACCGCAGGAATTTTCAGAAACTGATGAAAAAGTGTGGGATAAAACCTCGCTTTTTCGAAGAGAGGTAGTGCAGGCACGCCGCGCATTGAGACGGCTGTTGATAGCCTGTTAAAACAGAAGAGAATAGCCCCCAGAATAGAATGGGGAGAACTGTTTAATCCATTTCATCTGCTCTTCCCGCTGTTCTATCAAGAATGTTTTTTCGACAGATTTGCTCTGTCTCTCCTTTATTCAGTTTTATTCAGGAGGGAACTCTGTTCGGAAGGCGAAGAGGTACTATTGTTTTAAGGGCGTTGTCAAGAGTCATATTTTTTGGTATGATATTTCTCGATGAACAGGGAGGTTTCTGTTTGTAGGAGGCAGGCAGGTGTATCAGAATATCAGATTTGAAGAGAGAGAAGGGATAGCGAGGGTCACTCTGGCGCGCCCGCCGCTCAACATCTTGAACATTGAGATGATGGGCGAAATTTGTGTTGCCCTTGAAGGGCTGTTAGAAAGAGACGATATCAAGGCGGTGGCGTTTTTTGGTGAAGGGAAGTCTTTTTCAGCAGGGGTTGATGTGGGCGAGCATATCGGAGAGAAAGCGAGTATGATGCTGGAAGTTTTTCATAGAATTTTTCGTCTGCTCATTGAAATAGAGAAGCCAAGTGTTGCGGTTGTAGGAGGGGCTGCGCTTGGTGGAGGCTGCGAGTTAGCCACTTTTTGTGATGTGGTGATTGCTTCCGAGAACGCCAAATTTGGGCAGCCTGAAGTGGCGGTAGGGGTGTTTCCGCCCGTTGCGGCTGCGCTGTGGCAGTTTCTTCCTTCTTCCAAGCGCGCTCTTGAACTGCTTCTGACAGGTGAGGTGGTGAGTGCTGAGGAGGCACTGAAGGCGGGGATAGTAAGCCGTGTGGTGGGGCAGGAGAGACTGATGGAGGAGGCTGAAAAGGTTCTGGGGTCATTTTCAAGGATGAGTGGCAAAGTGCTCCGCTACGCCAAACGGGCTGCGTGGGTTCTTCTGCGGGAAGATTTTGAAAATGCTCTGGGGGAGATTGAGCAGATATACTTGGGGGAGTTGATGAGGTCGAAGGATGCTGAGGAAGGGCTGAAGGCGTTTTTAGAGAAGAGAAAACCTATGTGGCGGAATGAGTGAATAGAAGATGCGTTGTGCCTGTTTCTTCAAGCGAGTTCAGAAAAAGTTTTAATCTTGTTCTACAATTTTTCAAAATGACTGTTAGGGGATTTTTCGATAGAGGTTTTATGAATATCTTCAGAATCAGCCTCGAAGATTCAATCATCGCTCTTTACTGTGCTATTGACTACGCTTTGTCAACAGCAGGTGTTAAAGCAGAACAGGAAAAACTCGTTCCTCGCAGAAGTCTTCTGCTAGAATGGGTGATTGTGAAAAAGGGGCGAGTATCAGAATTTTTTGCTTGACAGTAGGGAGTGAGTGGAGTTAAAGTTAAAAGTGTAATCGCAGAGTAGGAGGTTCATTTATGGCGATGGAACGCACTTCTATTTTTCTGCTGGTTGGACTGGTGATAGCAATCTGCATTTGTATAGGACTTGTTTACGGTATCGTGAAGACGAATGATGACAAGGAGAAAGTGGAAAAGGAACTGGCAGGTGCCAAGAAGCAGGCGGAGAGCAACCGTCAACAGGCGATACTGGCGCAGCAGCAGTTATCCGCAATAACGAGGGTCATTAGAGGTGGGGAGGCGATTGATCTGGATTATGCGAAGGAGCATCTTTTGAAGTTGAAGCCGACGGCATATTTGAAAAGTCAGTTTTCTGACATTTTAAAGGAGCCTATCAGAGACCAATACACCAATTTGGATGAGGTTGTGCAGGCTTTAATAAATGCTAATCTTATCATTTCCTCTCAGAAATCGGAATGGGATACGCAGGTGAGGACGAAGGAAGAGGAGGTTTCGAAGTCGAAGGAAGAGGTGGTGAAGGCAAAGGATACTTGGAGTAAGAATGTGACGGATTTGCGTTCGCAGATACAAGACTTGAATGCGAGGATAGAGCAGTTGACGACGAACTACGAGGAGAGGATTAAGACTCTCTCTGAAGAGAAGAAGAGAGTTCAAGAGGAACTTGAAGTTTTGCAGAAGCAGAAAGAGTTAGAGGCGTCGCGGTTAAGAACTCAGATAGGTGATTTGAGAGGAAGGCTTGAACGGGTATTGAAGAAGAAGCCAAGAGACTTGAAATGGGCTGACCCGGATGGAGAGATATATCTTTCCGATATGAATCTGGGGCTTTGCTGGATAGACTTGGGGACGAAGCATCATGTTCAAGCAGGGATGATTTTCGAGGTGTTCAGGACAGGCAAAGGCGGGGTGCGTATTTTCAAAGGGAGGATTGAATTGAGGCGTATTTCTGACGATCTTTCACAGTGTGCTATACTCGATTGTTACGACCCTGAAAATGACCCTATTGTGAAGGGTGATTTCATAATAAGCCCTCTTTATGAGAGAGACGAGACACCGATACTGGTGTTCATCGGAGATTTTCGTAATCCGTATTATAGCAAGCGGCAGTTGGAGAAAAAGTTGGCTGAGTTTGGTGTGAAGGTTGAGGAACGAGTAAGTGTTAACACTGACTGGATTGTCATCGGCGAGAATCCCGAAGCGCACGAGGATTATGAAAAAGCGCGTTTCTGGAACATTCCTGTGATGCGTGAGGAAGAACTTCTCCGTTACATTGGCAGGTAATTCTTGCAACTAAACTTTGTCGAGAAAAGTCTAATGTTTTAGAGGGAGTAGGAGCATTATGCGATGGGGAAATTTCTTAAATTCATAGTGGTTTTAGCGGTTCTTGTCATTGGTGGACTTTATGGGCATTATCGTTATCTTGTGAAGACCGACCCAAATGCGCCGAAGAGTTTCTTTGCATATTTGAGCAGTCTGTTTGAGGAGAAGACCAGAGAGGTAGCGGAGAAACCAAAAGGAGAGCCTGTGAAGCCTGTAGAGGTGATTGGCAGAGAGGAAAGGGAAGGGAAAGACGGTGAAGTAAGACTTCCGGAGAAGAAGGAAGGGAGAGAGAAGACACCTGCTTCTGGAGTTGTGGAGGTGTCGCCGAAGCCTATCGTTGATGTAGAGAAGGTGAACTATTTGCGGCAGGAGGCGAAAAGATTGTATGAGGCGGCTGAGTTTGACAAATCGCAGCAAAAGTTCAAAGAGTTGTGTGATGTTTTATACAAAGGGGGAGAAAGTAACAGTTCGTTGTATGCTTGGGCTATGCGGTATATGAAGCGCTCTATGGTCTTCTCTGCTCTTCTTTCACACATTCAAAGAAGTGAACTGGCATCGGGAAAAAACATTTATGTGCTGAAGATGGAGACAGGAGCGGAACTCTGGGTTTGTGTAAAAAAGGAGGACGAGGACAAGGTTACAATTGAGAAGGAAGGAGGAATTGTCTCTGAAATACCTCGAGATAGGATAGTTGAAATGGTAGGTCCCAAAAAACCGGAAGAGTACAAAAACTACCTGTCGAGTAAATTTGAGGAGAGGAAAAAGGCTCTTCCAGCGACAGATTATGCCGGCAGATTCGTTCATTTGGTTGTCTTTGCAAAGAAGTACGGGTTGGATGACAAGATAACGCCACTTATGGAAGAGATTTTCAGCGTTCGGAAGTCTGAGATTCTGGTGCAGATGTTTGTTCCGAAAGGAGACACAGACGAATATGTTGTAGCGCTTCTTGAGGGATTTGAGAGAGACGCAGATGCGAGGGAATACAGAAGAGGTCATTCGTGGAAGGTGGCAGCCAGACCGCCGACTCCGCGTCCCGAGGAAAGCACCGCTTCCTCTAATCCCCCTTCTGTCCGTACTCCATCTGAGGTTGAGCCTGTCAAACCGAACCCTCCTGAAGAGCCTCCGCTTGAGCATCCTGAGACAGGTCCTGTTGCAGAGGGCAATGCGGAAGTAAGACCTCTTCCTCCTTCTGCGGGGAGTATGACAGAATCTGAGCGAAGGGAGTATGAAGAAGCGCGGAGGCTTGTGGAAGAGGTGCGCGGGCTTGTGGCGAGGGCGATGAACATAATGGGGACACCTGAGTGTTTTAGGCTGGGTAAGACCGCTATGGAGAAAATCAAGCATGCTCAGAAGATTGTCGTGTCTTTGCGGAGTAAATATCCTAATGATGAGGCGCTTGAAATGATGGAAGGTGACATAGCGGAGATGGTACGCATCGTGGAGCATATATTTCCTGCGAAGTAGCCCTGAGCGGCGAAGTATACCTTTACCGTTGTTTTTCTTCTTTTCTTCATATAATTTGCATAGTAGGTGTGATATTGTGTGCGAATAGATATTGAGAGAAAATTTGTGGATTGTAGGAAAGTCTTTTGGTATATTATGAGGGGGAAGAAGGTGAAGAAGGTAGTTTGGAGGATGAAGAGTTGCCTGAAGAGAAAGAGGAGTCTCCGTTTGAGTTTGAGGATACTGGTATAGAGCCGCAACCCGAGCCACCTAAAGAGGAAGCGCTTCTGCCTTTACCTGAGGAGAGTGCGGAAGAAGCAGCGGCTGAAGGGGAAGAAGGCGAAGAAATCGTTTTTGAAGAAGTCTCTGAAGAGTCAAGCGAGGAAGAGGCGGAAAAGGAGGTAGAAGAGGCTGCGGTGGTGGAAGAGGTTGTGGAAAAAGAAGAGGAAGAGAAGGAAAAGGTTCCTCCTGCTCCGCGTCCTGTAATGGTTAAGAAGCAGATACCCGTAGAGGAGAAGCAGGCACCGCAGAAAGTGCCGCAAGTGCCCGTAAAGCCAAAGACGCGTCCGGCTGTAAAAAGCGTTCCGCCTAAAGAAGTGGAGAAGAAACCTCCTGTTAAACATCCTGAAGCAGAACCTGTCGAGAAGCAGATGCCTGCAACAATGGAGAGGCCGGCGAGGGAGCCGCCTGCGCCTGTTGTGAAGAGAGGAAAAGGAGCGTTGGTTCTGGCGATAATATTTTTGGTAATGGCGTTGGGGGCGGGGTATCTTTACTACGATGCGGCTAACAAGTTGGCAGACGAGCGAGAAAAGTATAAGAAGGAAGTGGAGGCTCTAAAAAGCCAACTGGAAGGGGCGAAGAGGCAATGGGCTGAGGAGGTTGGAAATGCAAAGAGGGAGATAAACGACTTAAACGGCAAGTTGAAGGAAGAGAGGTCGAAGGCGATCACGGCGCAGAAGGATTTGGAGGAGATGCAGAATAAATACGAGAGTATGAAAGACCTTTACGAGAAAGCCCGAGAGAAGTCGGAACATCTTCTTCGTCTCAGCGTTGAACTGGAAGAGATGAGAGGCAAGAATACAGAACTGGAGAATCAAGTGAAAACACTTGAGAGGATAAAGGAAGAGAAAGAAGCACAATTGGGCACTGTAAGTGGGTTACTAGATGGTAAAATGAAAGAGTTAGAGGAGGCAAATCGTCAAATCAACAACCTGAAGGCGCAACTCCAGAAGATGGGTAGCGGGTCTGTAGGTGGTGATGAGGCGACGAAAGCGCGCTTAAACGAATTGGAGAAGATGGTGAAAACGAAGAATGACGAGATAGCATCTCTACTTACCCAGATGGAAGAGATGAAGAGAAGTGGAGGCGTAATTAAGGTGCCCAAGACTGCTGTAGGGGAAAGGTTGAAGGTGGTTGAAGAGAGCCTTAAACGGAAGCAGCGAGAGATAGCTGTTTTGCAGGAGAGCCTGATAAAGAGTGAGAAGGAGCGACGGCTCTTCGTCTCTCCACTCAAGACGGTTTTGGAATGGGTGAGTGCAAATAACACGAGGGATGTGAGACAAGTGGTCAGATACTACGCTACAACGAGTGACTTTTGGAAGAGATGGACTACGCGTGAGTCGGATGCAGAGGTTCTGCGCAGTGAGTTCCAGAAGTTTATAGCAAAGGGAGTGATGAAAGTGGATGTGAAGAGGATAGTCATCGAGGGGGAAAGGGCGATATGCTGGATGGATGTGGTGATGGAGGGGGCAGGGGGGAAAGAAATTTTTGCCGCTAAGATGGTACTGGTGAGAGAAAATGAAGAGTGGAAAATAGAGGATGAAGGGTTCTGATGGTATTACGGAAGGAGAACTTTTATCGCTGATACAATCGGCGAGACTCAAGCGGAAGATGGGCAATACTGCAGGCGCCATAAATGTTTACAATCGTATCATAGAGGCGAAGCCCGATTGTGTGGAGGCGTACACTGAACTGGCGCGACTGTACCTGGACAGTGATAGGTTTGAAGAAGCGCGTGTTTTAAGCGAGAAGGCACTTCAGATTGATGAAAAAGACCCTGAGGCGAATTTCATTGTTGGTGTTTTAGCATACATATTTGGTAACTTTGAGAAAGCACTATTTCACTACGGGATTGTTCGTGAACGCGATGGGTTGGATACTTCTTTGGCGGTTAATATGGGTCTTTGCTATGAGGCAAAGGGTGACTTAAGAGAAGCGGCGAAGTTTTTTGAGTTCGCGGTGAATGCAGGGGTAGGAAACTGGCGCATTTACGAGGCGTTGGCGCAAGCGTATGAATCTTTAGGAGAGAGAGATAAGGCGCTCGACATACTGGAACGGGCAATAAAGATTTTTAAGAACGAAGGGAAACTCTATCTTTTAGCGGGGCGCGCTTACTTAGAGAAGGGACAGACTGCACTTGCAGGATTGCGACTTGAGCGGGCGGTGAAGTTACTTCCTGACGATGTTGAGGCAAAACGGATTTTCGGGCGGTTTCTGTTCGAGACATCTCAGTATGAGCGTGCGGAAGAGGTGATGAAGTGGGTTATTGCACACGAGCCGTGGTTGCAAGAGAACTGGTTGGTTTATGTGAAAGCCAAAAGTGCGTTGGGGAAGTATAAAGAAGCACTTGGAGTGCTGGAAATGGCAGCGCAGTTTATCGAGAAGACTCCGGAACTTGAGAATTTCATAAAAGAGTTGAAGGAGAAGAGTAAGGAAGAGAGCGAAGAAAACGGGCAGGAAAGATGAATTTGTTAGAGAAGTTGGTGTTGGTTTTGAATAGGAACTGGTTGGCGGTAAACATTGCGACCGCGCGGCGAGCGATTGTCCTTCTTTATTCAGGAAGGGCGCTTGCCATTGGGACGGAAGATTTTTCCACATACGATTTCGATGGATGGGTGAAATATTCTGCGACAGCAGACGGAGATTGTATCTCATCACCAAGGATGAAACTCCGTATTCCGGAGGTGATTGTCCTGTCGCGGTATTCAGGCTGGGCTTTTGAGAACAAAGGACCGACTAGGGCGTCACTTCTGGCGCGGGACGGATGCACTTGTCAGTATTGCGGGAGGAGACTTCCGCCGTCGCGGCTTACGATAGACCACATCATTCCGCGCAGTCGTGGGGGCTCAGATGACTGGGACAATCTTGTCGTTGCTTGCATTGACTGCAACATAAGGAAAGGCGACTTTAGCCCAGAAGAGGCACATATGACTCTCATAAAACGCCCGCGCCGTCCACTTCCGCTCCCTTACAACCGCATAAGAGGACTCTCTTCTATGCCATCATCCTGGTTGAAATTTTTAAGCGGATAGGACTGACATGGAGCCTTTCGCAAACAGAAACCTTCTGTTTTTTCTCTGACAATGGAATAGTTTTTCCTCATTTTGTTGGTTGTATAAAACATCTCTTGAGAAAAAGGTTATTTGATAGAGTGTTTCGAGACGAATTCCCAACACTCTTGACAGCATAGGCGGTTTAGTTCGTGGTCTTGCGCTCCACCTGTGCCTCCTGGCACTTCGTGGTATTTCACTTCGTGCCCGTTTTTTTCGAGTTCGTTTTTTGCCTGCCGCGCTGACTGAACGGAGACGCTCGGGTCACGCTCGACGATGTAGATGTAAAAAGGGGCTTTTCGTTCGGATGGGTCTAAGTAGCCTGAGGAGCCACCGCTTAGGATTCCACAAGCGGCGAAGATATCCCCGTATCGGACGCCCAGACGGAATGTGTAAAACCCGCCCCTCGAATGACCTGCCAGATAGATTCTGCCGAGTGCGATATTGTATCTCTTTTTGAGCCACTCAACCATTTCAAGAATGAACTTGTCGTCGTTTTTGCTCTCTGGTGCGCCTTCAAGCCATTTGCCGCCGAGCGCCCACGGCGCTGCTATGATTGCGCTCCCTTTTATCACAGGGTTGAAATGATACAGCATATATTGAGGGCGTGAATGTGTGCCGTGCAGAAGCACAATCAAAGGGGCTGCCTGTCCTGTTGTCGCCCATTGCGGTGCATTGACTACAAACTCCCGCTCTTTACCCTCTATATCAATTTTTTGAGTGTATGTTCCAGCCTGCCCGCCGTGCCCTTTGCTGAACTTCGGAACCTCTTTCTTCTCGCCTTTCTTCTCTTCCGATTTCTGCTTCTCTAACCACTCCTTACTCACCCACTTTCCCTTGTGCTGAACATAACCTTGCGCTTTGTAGTATTCTTCCTCGCTCATCCACTTGTCGCCGTATTTGCGAAGCCCTTTTTTGAGATTCTCATAATCTTCTTTACTCACCCATTCGCCCTCATAACGGACGAAGCCTGCTTTTATCTTCTCCACATCTTCCTTCTTCACCCACTCG
>JAOAAR010000049.1 GCA_026418755.1 Planctomycetota bacterium | reverse complement strand
TCCAGAACGCTTCCGAGAAAATATTTTTCCCGTCGCCGTCAGAAGCCTGCGCAGATTCTCCACATCTTTGTAATCAACGGTTCTTATTCCCTCCCGACAAAATCTGCATCGGGTTCTGCCGAAGCGGGACAGAACAGAGTCCCTTTCCATACTCTTCTACCAGCCTCCTAAAATGGAACATCCTCTTCAGGACCTTTATCCTCTTCCTCTTCTTCGTAGAGTGGTTCACTTGCATCAGGAGTTGCAGTAGACCCTTCTGCCTGAGCCGCACCCTGTCGGTCAAGTTTTGCCCGCTCAATGAACTGCACCCGCTCCGCGACGACGCTTAACCTGCTCCGTTTGTGTCCATCAGGACCTTCCCACGAACGGTAACGGAGCCTACCTTCCACGAAGAGAGTTTTGCCCTTCGCAAGAAATTTGTGGCAGGCATCGGCATTCTTCCCGAACACCTCCACATCCACAAATGTGGTCTCCTCGCGCCGTTCGCCATTCGCATTCGTCCTGACCCGGTTAATAGCAATTGAGAAGTTTGTCACCGGCGTCCCGCTCGGTGTATAACGCAACTCCGGGTCTCTTGTCAAATTGCCAATCAAAAACGCTTTGTTCAAATACGCCATAACAGAATCCTCACAAAAGACCTTCTATACCCATTATATTATACAACATCTTCTTTTTTACGAATTCTCTCTTCCTCCTTCTGTTCTGATATGTCTTGTTCCGAAGTCTCCTTCAATTCCACCACCTCTCCAGTCGAAAGAACCAATTTTTGAGGTACCTCTTTGGCGCACAAAAAGAGAACTCTTAAAATCTCCTCCTTCAGATAACAGTCCCGTTTTATATCACGGACTTTGTTAGGAGGCAGTTTGGCATAAACCAAGTGATATGCGCCTCTCGTCAACTTTTTGATTGGGTATGCGAACTCGTAATCAGCCCACTTTCTACTCAACACTACTTCGCCACCATGCTTCTCAATTATGGGATGGATGACCCGTTTGAGCATACGCTCTTCAGTTCCCGTCCTGTTTATATCCATTACAAACATCATTTCATATAATCTCTTCTCTTCCATATCTCTCCCCTTGCAAATTGTTTCCTATTTCTCTTCTTCCGCCTCTTCCTCCTTCTTACGGCGTTCAACCACCTCAGGCTCAGCAACCTCGCCAACTTCCGCTTCCACAGGCTTCTCCTCTTCAAACATAGCCCTCGTTACACTCACTACTATCTCTTCTGCCTTCTCCAGAATCCTGACTCCCGCAGGAACCTTTAGGTCGGAAATTTTTATCATACCTCCTACATCCAGTTCGCGCACATCAACAATAAAACTCTTAGGAATATCAGACGCAAGGCATTCAACCTTCACTTTGTCCAGATGCCGCTCCAAAACACCCACCGAAGGTAGACACTTCGGCTGCCCAAATATCTCCACAGGCACTTCAATATGGATTTTATCAGAAAGAGCAACCTTATGAAAGTCCAAGTGAATCACATTTCCGCTTATAGGCTCTATCTGAACATCCTGCAGCACTCCGTGATGTTTCTCGCCCCCTACATCAAGTTCGATCAATTTCACTCCTTTCTGGAGCATTGTGTTCACATCTTCAGCAAGAACCGTAATATGAATGGGCTGTGTACCCCTGCCATAAACAACAGCAGGAATTTTTTTGCTTCTGCGGAGCCTTTTCGCATCCGCTTTGCCCAGATGTTTCCGCAACTCCGCCATAAGTTCCATCTTCTCCATACATCCTCCCTTATTAGTCAAACATTGCTGAAATTGAAAGGTCGTTATGGATTCTGTGTATCGCCTCAGACAACAACGGAGCGATTGACAGAACCCTCAACCTTCCTTCCTCTCTCTGTGGAATCGAATTAGTAACAATTACTTCCTCTACAGGAGCAGCGGCAATCCTCTTCAAGGCATCTCCAGCAAAGACCCCGTGAGTCGAGCAAGCAATCACGCTTGAAGCCCCTTTCTCTTTTGCTAATTTCGCCCCTTCAACAATGGTTCCACCTGTCGCTATTATGTCGTCCACAAGAATCACATCCTTGCCGGCTACATCGCCGATGAGGTTATAGAGAATCGCCGTATCTCCACTCACCCTCCGTTTATCCACAACAGCCATCTCGCAGTTCAGTTGCTTGGAATATACCCTTGCCAGTTTCGTCCCCCCAACATCGGGGCTCAAAACACAGATGGCTTTCTTTTTCAGACTTTTTATATAAGGAACTATGACTTTGAAACCTAATAACTCATCAACAGAGATATCGAAGAACCCTTGAATTTGTGGAGAATGGAAATCAAGAGCAAGAACACGGTCTGCACCTGCTGTGACTATCAGATTCGCCACCAGTTTCGCCGTTATAGGGACTCTACCTTCTGCCTTCCTATCCAGTCGAGCATAGCCAAAATAAGGAATCACCGCCGTTATCGTCCCTGCGGAGGCACGGCGCAAACAGTCCAGAATAACCAATAACTCCATAAGGTTCTCATTGACAGGGGGCGAGGTAGGCTGGATGACAAACACATCGCATCCTCGCATATCATCCTCTACTTTTATGTCTATCTCTCCATCCGGAAACCGTTGCGCCCGCGTCCTTGACATCTTTATGCCAAGATGACGACAGACATCCTCTGCTAGAACAGGATGGGCATTTCCGCTCAACACTTTCAACTCAAAGTCACTCATCTTCTACAACATTCCTGTAACAAACACAGAACAGAAGAAGAGAATTTATATTTAACTAAAAAACTCCGATTCGTCAACACAAAAATAGATTTATCTATCATAAAAATAGAATCTCGTTTTCTAACAGCAAAAAACTCATCTCACTGTCAGAGTTTCGGCGGAGAGTTTAACCGAACCACCGATTGGCTTTAAGTCAGAGTCGTAAAGCGAGAGAATACGAGCCGAGATTTCAGTGATGCCGAAGGAAGAAGGTTTGAATTTCACAACTGCAACAGTTTGGGGACCTTGAGCCATCTCGGGTGCAGTATGAAACCCGGCGAGAATGATTCTTCCTTTCTCTGCAAGGTTCTTGTTCCACACAGGGTTGCCAGGAAATTCTCCTGATTCGACTGAATCTACTTCGACCACCGAAGAGTTGAAAGAAAGTTCAATCGTATACGCAGAAAAAGAGCCTTTTTCCGGAACCACCGTAATCACCACGGATGACGGCTCAACTTTGATGGCATAGGATTCGTTCTCTCCAGATTCCTTCGGTGAAGACGAGCATCCTAAGGAAAAGAGTAGCAGCCCAAACACAAAACTCAGTCTTCTCATCTCTTTTTCCTTTCTTCCAACAGTTTGGTAATAAGAAGTGCATCGGCAACATCCAATCTCCCGTCTCCGTTCAAATCCACGGCTCTGTTGTATGCCACTTCTTCTTCAGAGGCAATCTTGTTACATAAATAGACAGAATCTGCTGTTGTGAGGGTCCCGTCTCCATCTAAATCCATCATCGCAAAATAGCGTCTCTCCAACTCCGCCCGGTCCTCACCCAAAATCCTTATTAAACTTTTTGCCTCCGTTATCTGTTGAAGCAAACTCTTCGCCCTTTCTTCCCACTCTTGGAGGCTTTTTCTCATCTCCTCTAACTGAGCGCTGATTTGGAAAACTTTCGCCTCTTCTTCGGCAACCCTTTCTCCTAATTTCCTCACAAATAGTTCGCTCTCCTCCAAGCGAGTAACCAGAGAATCTTTCTCGTTCTTAAGAGTCTCGTTCTTTTCTCTGAGGCTTGCAATTTCATCTGTCAATTTTGCCTTTTCTTCCTCTATTTTATCCAATAAAGATTTTCGCTCATCCATCGCATTTTTAAGAGCCTCCTCGGCAGACTTTTTCAACTCATTGAGAGATGCAATCTCTGCTTCACGCTCCTTCAAAAACCGCTTTTTTTCTTCTAATTCCGTCTTGACATCTCCTAACTCTTTGACCAATTCTTCTTTCTCCTTCTGTAAAATGGAAATCTCCCGCGTTGAACCAGAAAGGGTTCTGTCTTGACCTTCAGGTATGGGCGGAGAAGGAGTTTTCCATTTTAAACCAGAAATAGGCATAACAACAAACAATAGAATACCAACCAGTAAAAGAGCACACAAAGCGCCGACCCAGAAAGGGAGCGAAAAAAGTGGGGGAGGACGCCCGAATCTTTTCAGCGCCATTCTCTCAATTCTTGACTCAACCTTTTCAGGGACGCGAGGAGCAGGCAAACCTTCAGTAAGCGCTTTCGCCCCTTTCTTCAAACCCTCAAGACGAACGCTGCAAGTAAGACAATTCTTAATATGCTCATCGAGAATCGACCACTTCTCTTTATCGCAGTCTCTGCGAATGTAGGATAAAAAATCCGAGTCTGTGAACTGACTACACTTTCTCCCCATCCTGTGCTCCTCCACCTGAAGCATCTGCAGTATTTGAAGTTTTTTTCAACAACCCTTGTTTATCCAGCACTTCTCTCATTGCAACTAGTGCCTCATTCAATCTTTGTCCAACTTCTTCGGTCGAACACTCCAGTACTGCACCTATCTCTGCATAACTCAAATCCTCAACCATCGTCAAATAGATGCTCTCTCTATGAAGAGGAGAAAGCGACATAAATGCAGCGAAAAGGAGGGGTCCGAAATCCCCTTCTTGACTCTGTTGAGATGAACTCAACCGTTCGAGATGCTCTTTGCGCCGTTTCTCCATATCAGGACTTTTCTTCACCAAAGCGTTTGCAAAAGAACGAGTCTTCTTAAGAAGCAAAGATAGCAAGTTCGCATCATCAGGCAGAAAATCCATAAACCATAAGAAGGTGTTGAACACTACATCACCTGCTGCTTCTTCATCCTGCAACAGAATGTATGCAAAACGCATAACTCTGTTTTTGTATCTCTCGTAGAGAAGAAAGAAAGAATCCCCATCTCCACTTTTAAGTTGCTCTAAAAGGGTCTTATCAGATTCACAGTCTAGATTAAAAGCCATACTCTATCCATTAACAAATCCTTTCTCATTATCTCTAAAAAAGGGTAGTTTGTAAAGAAGAAGACTGTTTGAGAATCATATTTTTTTGGTATAATAAGAGAGAGTTTTGAAGAATGAGGAGAAAGGTATGAACATTCTCTTTTCGAAAGCGGCAGTTTTCTTTCTTTGTGTGCTTCTGTTTTGTGGAGAGTTATCTGCGCAGGACTCATCTAAGCCTCCTCCTTTGAAAGAAGCCGTCTGGTATGCAGATTTGATTGTAGTTGCGAAAGTAACGAGAGTTGATGAACCACAGAAGGAAGGAGAAGAGACGGTACAGTGTCTCGAGGTGAGTGTAGAGGAGGTCCTCAAAGGAGAGTTTAAGAAAGGAGAGAGGCTGCTAGCAGAGTTTTATGCGCCCAGAGGAAGCAGGTGGGGTTACAATCTGCCGCTTGTGGAAAGGTTTGCAAAAGTGGACAATAGAGTGGTCCTGCTCCTCAAAATTGTTACACAAAAGGTGAAGGAAGGAGACAAGGATGTAGAGAAGAGATTTTATGTAAGCGTTTCGCCATTGCCCGATAAAGGAGAACTGGACGGAACAGAAGAGAACATCAAGAAGATAAAAGAGGTTGTTGAGGAGTTCAAAAGGGCGAAGGCAGAAGAGGAAAAGATTCAGAAGGAGTACGAAAAGCAGAGAGATGAGTTCAAGAAGAAGAAGTTTGTAACTGTGGAAAAACCTCCGATGAGGGTTGACACTCCCTCTAAGGAGTGGTATTTTGCGGCATTGGAAGCGGAAAAGAAATGGAGGTTGGCGGGAGCAGCCTCAGATGAGACAAAGAAACAGATAGAGAGCGAGTATGAGAACAGGCTCATCGAGTTGCGTAATGACGATTTCGGCGCAAGAGCCACTTTCTACGCAATGGAGACAAAAGAAGAGTGGAAAATGGACGAAATAAAAGCCTCGTTGGAGAAAAATATAAAGGAAGGATACAAGGATTCAAGAATAACAAGTCGCCGGGAAGTAAAACTATATAATAACGCACTCGCATGGAGATTCGTCTTCGAAGCAAAAGTGGGAGAAGAGGAACGAGTCTATGAGAGATATACCCTTTACGCCAAGAACGCTCTGTTTGATGTGATTATGTCCGTTCCGAAGAAAGATTATGAGAAAGTAGAAAAAGATTTTAGCAAGATAATCAGGAACTTCAAATTCTGATATCCGTCTGCTAATTACGAAGAGGGAAGATTCTCAAAAAGAACCTCTGCTCCATAAACTACCTCCTCACCCTTTTCTTCTCAATGTACTGAGGAAAAGACCGGATAAGGTCTATTCCTCTTATAAGTCAAGAGAGAGCACGCTGTTTTCCAAGAAAGTGAATGTAGGGAAGGAACCTTGCATTAACAGGAAAGGGATACACCTCTTTATCAATATGCTGCTAAGGGCTCTTTTTTCTGTGAGTTGTTCCACTCTTTTCCTCACAAATGTTGTTAAAAAATTTGCGGAAAAATGCTTGACAAACAGTTTGGAGCGTTGCAAAATAATTCTTGAAGTTGAAGGAAAGGAGAGAAGTATGCGTTATATTGTTCTCGCTTTTCTTGCTATTGTGTTGTTTTTTAGTTCAGGATGTTTGACAACAAACTGGGCACACAATAAACGCCATTTCCGCAAATGGCGCGAGGAACTCGCACAGTTCCATAAAGACATTGACAGAATACTTTTCGACCTGCCGGAGATGCCTGCCGAGTCTGCCGCACCTTATCCAACTACCCAACAATGGTAGCAGAATGAGATTGTAAAAGGCTTCTTGTAAGGTTTTCCCTTATAAGAAGCCTTGCTCTTTTAAAAAATCCTCTGTAATTCGGTTTTTTTTCTCCTTCTGCTCCGATTCTGTCTTTGTTAAGAAATTGCGCACATATTTGGCGATGATGTCTGTCTCAATATTTACTGTGTCTCCGACTTTCCGAAACTTTAAGTTAGTCACTTCAAGCGTATGCGGAATAATAGCGACACGAAAGCCGCTCTTAAGTACCTCGGCAACTGTCAGGCTGATTCCGTCAAGCGCAACTGAACCGCGTTCGACAATCTCGCATAGAAGCCTTTCATTGCAATTTATATAAAAATCTGTTTGCGCTACCGTTCTCTCAATTTTTCCAATTTTCCCTGTTCCGTCTACATGTCCTGTCACAAAATGCCCAGAAATGCGTTCATTGGGTTTTAGCGAGAGTTCATAATTGACTATTCCGTCCCGCTTCAATTCTCCAAGATTGGTGCGCTTCAAAGTCTCGCCCATCACATCAAACGCTACTTTATCTCCATCAATCTTTACTACGGTCAGGCAGACTCCGTTTATTGCAACGCTGTCGCCGATTTTCACTCCTGATTCTCTTTCTGATAATGCGCCTCCAATCGCTACAACAAGCCTCCCCATCTCTGCGACCTTTATTTCGACTACTTTTGCTGTACCTTGAACTATTCCCGTAAACATAGAATCAAACTCCTAATTGGGAGAGAAGCCCTTTGACGAGTCCGAGTGGCAGACCAATGATAGTATCGTGGCTGCCTTGGAGCAACTCCACGAATTCATCAGGTGAATCTTCTCTTATGGCGTATGCACCTGCTTTGCCGAGTGAGCGCCCTTCTTTTATGATTTTTTCGATGTCCACCTCTGAGAGAACTTTCATCTGCACAACAGCAGCCTCAAAGCCCGAAAGATGGGAACCTTTTTCCACATCCATTACGCAAACACCTGTCAGAACTCGTTGTTCTCTACCAGAACATCTTCTCAAAATCGTTCTTGCCTCTTCAACATCTCTCGGTTTGCCTAATAATTCACCATTGCATTCAACCACTGTGTCAGCAGCAAGAATTATTCTGCCTTTCATTTGAGATACTTTTCTTACTACCGAATTTGCTTTTTGTTGCGCCATCTCCACCACATAACAGGACGCAGGTAAAAACGGAGGCGGCTCTTCATATTCAGGCTCCACTACCACAACATCAAAACCTGCTCCCATAAGAAGCCGTCTTCTACTCTCACTTCGAGATGCAAGATATAACCGCATTTTTTCAATCCTCTTTTCTTCCTCGTATTATAATTGTTCAGACGGAGAGTATAAAGAGGTTTAAACGAAGTGGAAGACAGGTTCCTTAAGTGGCTATATGAGCGGATGAGTTTCTTTAAGAAACCGCTTCTTGTGGGTGTCGGTGACGATTGTGCGGTTCTTGCTCCTCAAAAAGAAAAGATTGTTGTTACAACGGATACAATTCTTGAAGAAGTCCATTTTAAACCTGATACATCTCCTGAAGATGTAGGTTACAAAGCGGCATCTGTTTCTTTGAGCGATATTGCAGCGATGGGGGCGAAGCCGCTCGTGCTCTTTGCCGCCGCTGCTCTTCCTTACAAACATTCCGGAGGATACGCCAAAAGGATAGTCGAGGGGATTCTCGATGCTCTCGGAATGTTTGGCGTGCAGTTGGCTGGTGGTAACTACGCTCTCTGGTCTTACCCCGCTGCAGTGACAACAACCGCTTTGGGTGTCTCTGCAAAGCCTCTTTTACGAAGTGGTGCGAAGCCAAACGACCTCATCTGTGTGACTGGCTCACTGGGTGGCTCAATCCTTGAAAAACATTTGCGGTTTACTCCAAGAGTCAACGAAGCTCTTTACCTTTCGCAAAATTACAAAATCAATGCGATGATGGACATCTCAGACGGGCTTGCACTCGATTTGAGCCGTATGATGGAAGCCTCCAAAACAGGTTGCATCATCTTTGAGAGTAAGTTGCCGATAAGCGAAGACGCCATCAGACTTTCAAAAAAAGATGGAATCTCGCCAGTAAGACACGCGTTATCCGATGGAGAAGATTTTGAGATTCTCTTTACAATGCCAAAGCAAGAGGCGAAAAGACTGCTTAACGACAAGAAAATTAGAATCCCGATTTCTGTCATTGGCGAAGTGAGCAGAGAAAGAGCGATGTACTTTGTGCGTGCAAATGGCAAAAAAGAAAGGTTGAAGCCGGAAGGATACATTCATGGAAAAAGAGTTGGAGACTCACTCAAGAGAAGAGACTGTCGAAATTGGTAAGGAAGTGGTGAAGGCAATAGGAACGGGAACCATTGCGCTATATGGTGAACTTGGAAGCGGGAAGACGGTTTTCGTAAAGGGTATGGCAAGCGCACTCGGAATCAAAGAAGAAGTGGTCACAAGTCCCACCTTTAAGATTCTGAACATTTACAACGGAGTGAAACGACTATACCACATAGATGCATACAGACTCTCCTCTGG
>JAOAAR010000048.1 GCA_026418755.1 Planctomycetota bacterium | reverse complement strand
GCATCGGTCACAGATTTCCCTGAATGGGTTCGCATTACCCCGAACAATGTTCCATTAACCAGAGGGATTGCTGCACAGTTTGCTCTTTCTGTCTCCCCGGATGCGAACACGATACCAGGCGCAAGGCGGGGCAATATTTCAATCCTCGTAAAGACAGAGGATGGAAACGAGTTCTCCCGTCTGAGTATTCCTGTCTCTGCCACCCTTTTGAAACTGGATATGAGGAAAGATGTAGAGACCGTGCTCCACCCCGGAGGAGAATTTGAAGTCGAGATAGGTAAGCCCATTGAGCCATCAGTTACACTTGACTTCAAGGAGGTAAAGAAGGACGAGACTGGCAAGATAAAAGTGTTAAGGTTAGAATCGAAGGGCGAAAGACTAGTTCTTATCGTTTCGGTGGCAGAAGATGCAGAAGAATCTCAATCTGAACTTATCCTCGAGGTAGCACCGAAAGAATACAAGGTGAAATCCAAAAGTATAAGAATCAATGCTCTCGTGCGTGCATCACCGAAACTGACTGTCAAGCCTCAAGAAGTGGTCTTGGCCGTAGAAAAGGGAGGTGACTACGAAGCGAAATTGGAACTTTTGTTAGACCATTATGAGAATGTCGAGTTAGAATCCACAATTAGCGACCTTATCGGAGAGGAGAAACATAAACTCTCCGCGAACGCAGGAGAAGTAAAGGTTACGGAGAAATTGACACTTGAGCCTGGCAAGACATCTGAACTAAAACTTGACTTCCTAGTCTCCCCTGACATTCATAGCGGAGTCTACAAAGGAGAAGCGACTCTTACGCTTAAGTATCACAAGGGTGAGCGTCAAACTTCTTTAAAGGTACCTATTAAATTGGAGATAAAGAAATGAAAAAAGGGGCAAGTCTTTTTCTTTTTCTTCTTCTTGTCATTTTTCCCTTGAGGGCTCAAGAGTCTCCACCTGCTCAGCCACAACCTGAGGGACAAGCGGACAAAAGTCCACAAAACAAAACTTCTGAGAAGAATCTCGACATCGTTTTCATAATGGATGATTCAGGAAGTATGAAGGAGACGGATGCGAAAGAGTTCCGCAAGTTGGCGGTGAAGGCTTTTCTGGATTTGACTCAGGACAGAGGAGGAGATTCAGTAGCAGTAGTTCGTTTCGCAGGATGGCAGGAAAGCATTCAAGAAGGGTTTGTCATCTGTCCCTTGACGCAGATACCTGAGGAAGAAGAGAAAAGAAAAGAGGTTCTCGATAAGATTAAAGAAACTATAATGAAAAAGTTAACGGCATCCGGAACGGGGACAGACTTTAATTTCGCCTTTAAAATGGCGCTTGGAGAGATTCTTAAGGAGCGAGAAAAGAGTGAGCGCCCACTATGGCTAATTCTTCTCACTGATGGTGAAATGTATGTCCGCCAAGAACCTGGTTTCGAGTTGCCTGACTTCTATAAGGAGCCTTTAGGGAATTTGCCTCCCACGCCCAAGACTCTGACACAACTGGCGCTCTCTGAATTCGAGAACAAAGTTTTACCTGAAATAGCCCGAATCCCTAATCTTTATCTCACCTGCATCAACCTTCTATCAGAAGAGAATATTGTCTTAAAACTCATCGCGCAGAAACTGAACGCAAAGATTATCCAGGGAGCAAGAGAAAACTTAAAAACTGTCTTTCTCGAATCACTCAATTCTCTACCTGAAGGGCTTTATCGCCCAGGAATCACAAAAGGGTTCGGGTATCTGAAGTTAAACATAAAGCCTGGCGAGACTGTTGAGTCCGAGGTTCATTTATATCAAGGCACATCTGTTACTAAAATCGTCGTCTTTTCAAGCGACAGCCGCTTCTCTACAAGTTTAGTAGACGAAACAGGAACAGTCTTCCCGAGAGGAAATGAAAAAGTTATAGGTGTCGGAGAAGAATATCAAATTCTGAATTTGAAAGAGATTCGTTGGGGTGATTATAAACTCATCGTTAAGAACGAGTCAGACAAAGACATCACCATAGAACGGATTATCTACACGCAGTTCGAAATTGAACTCGCTTTGACCTCAGAAGAGGTTCCATCCGTTGACGCAGGTGATGTGTTCTCATTATCCGTCCAAATGAAAGACAAACGAGACAACACGGCAATTACAGACACCGCTCTTCTGAAGGAGACAGATATTACGGTTAAAGTGAGCAACGATGAACACCGGTTCCGCAACTTCGCCCAATTCTCTTCTGGCACTTCAGTTGCCACGATAAAGCCCCCATCAGATGTCTCCTCTACGGGTGGAGAATTCCCAATCCATATTCAAGCATCAATAATACCTGAAACTCTCTTCGGAGGATATGCTTTCAACACACCTGTTCTGCATCACAAAATCCAAATCGTTGCTCCTGTTCTTCATCTCACTATTCCACAAAAGGCATTGCAGTATCAAAAACTTGTCGTAAGCGCGCAGATTATAAAAGGCTCTCTTAACGATTCCCAAAAAGAGAACGGCATAAAGATGGCTTTTTATGAAAAGACGACAAACAAGGAGATTGAACTTCTATTTCTTCCCAAGGATGGTGGTTTGGTGGCTGAAACTGTCGCTGAAGAGTTAGGAAACTTCAAATTGAAGGATGACAGATTTGATTTGGGCAGAGTCGAGAATAAAGATGTTTCGTTGAAGGTAGAGGAGCGACGATTACAAGTGTTTAGCATTAGCAGAGAGGAGCAACTAATCCCCATAGAAGAAGTAAAACTTGAAGCAACGGAAGAGCAGTCTGCGCCTTTTCGTCTGGCATTCATTTACAGTTTAGCGTCCCACGAAGAAGGAGAAGCGACGGTTTCGTTTGCGCCAAAGCGCTCCACCGATGCGGAAATCCTAAAGATAGAATCTCCCTTTGTAAGTGGGAAATTAACACTGAAGCCAAAAGAGACCCCTAAAATCTCGCTTTCACTTCTGGCAAAAGAAGGGCTTCCTGCAGACACCGGCGAAATTGTTGTAACAGCAGAGGTCAAAGGAGAACCAAAAACCAAGTTAGAACAACGCATCAGGCTCCGCTTTCTCGTCACAGAGAAGCCGTTCCCGTGGTGGTGGATTGTGCTCGGCGCAGTTGCTCTCTTAACCATTATACTCCTTTTAATCCTTACAAGTAGACCTGTCTTTGAAGCACAGCAACTTTGGTATGGAATCGAACGCCGCTACATTCTCCGTGAATTTGGCAAACGCTCCTTCATTGGTACTGAAGAATCAAAAGACTCGTTGCAGATAATCCTGAAAGGTTCAAAGAAGAACCCTATATCTTACTTGAAGCCATTGAAGAGCGACTTGCCTGTGTATGTTGACGACCAGCAGGTGGTAGGATATAAAGCGCTCACACACGGAGTATTCATTGACATCCGAGTATCCGACGAAGAAGTATTGAGATACAGATTTTTCGAGCGCGAGCCGAGTGTAGAAGAGTATATGGCGGTAAGCCATCTGCCAGGCGAAGGAGAAGAGTATTTTCTCATCGTCGAATCCGAAGCATAATGCTTTCTGAAACAGATACTCACCAAAAGAGGACTTTCAGCAAAAGGAGAGACTTTTGCGGTCAGCAACCCCCTTGTCCTTCTTCTTTTTCCATATTCCTACTTCACAACGGCTTCGACGAGTTCAAGAATATGATGGCAGAGGTGCAGTTGCTCCGCCAGTCCCTTCATTTGAGAGGCAAACGACGCGATGTCTACGACGACCGAAATCGAACCGTTGCCTTCTTCCATTTTTCCAACCAGTTCGCTATAAACTCGCCTTGCAGATTGTAAATTCTTCTCCATAGCGCTCGCCTTCTGGGTGATGAACTCCAATTTTTCACGAACCTTGGCAGGAATAAACGCTTGTGTATGCTCCCCGACTCCTGATAGAAGCCCTTCGAGTTTCGATTGGAGTTCTGCTGCACTCAAGAGCCCTGCACCAACATCAAACTCTTCGACAAAACCGACATATTCAAAACCTTTCTGCAACTCTTGCAACCTGCCGTGCAAAAGAATCACTTCTTCTTCTAACTGCTTCAACCTGCCGCGCAAATCCTCTGCCTTGAGAGCGCTCTCCAACCCCGCTATCCGCTCCTCACTCTCCTTTATCTTTGCTATATACTCTTCCTCTTTAGCAAGCCACTTGTCACGAATGGTGCCAACATCACCTGCACGCTTCTCCAACTCCCCCATCTGGAACTTCAGTTCTTCAATCTCTCTGTTTTTCTCTTGTAGAGAATTCTCCTTCTCTTTTAGAGCTGCTTCGAGACTCTTTATGCGAATTTCTCGTTCCGTCATCTGAGTCAGGATTTTCTCCATCTCACCTGCTCCCAGCATCTTAACCAAATCCCTGACAAACCGTACCAGTTCATCTTTCCTGATTCTGCGATACTTAGCGCCTGGAGGCAACTGCTGAACCGTCTCCACAGGCGCAAGATTCTCAAGTCCACTCAATATCCTTTTATCCTCATCCATACCAGTCCCCACAGCAGAAACGGATGGAGGCTGCTGGAGAAGAGGTGCAGATTCAACCGTCGGAGCCTCAACCCTCGGTGACGGCGACTCAACTGTTGGCATTTCAGAAATGACATCCTGAGCAGATGCCTCTGCAAGAGTCTCCTCCTTCAACCCTTCTTCAACCTTTGCTACCTTGATGTCTTCTTCCTTCTTCCCTTCTTCTATGTCCCCTCTTATCTCTTTCAAAATCTCCGCAATCGCCTCTTTATCAGCCACAATCTCCTCTTTTTTCTCCTTCTCCTTCTCCAGCGTCTCAAAGGCACTTTCAAACTGCTTCAAAATCTCGGTAGGATCGCTCGGCAGTGCCTCCTCTGGCAACTTCTCCTCTTCCCTTCCCTCTCCCTCAAGCCCTTTCCCCTCAGATTCCTCTACCACGACATCACCTCCTACATAGAGACTTATTTCTCTTTCTTCCCCGCAGACTTCTTCGCCTCCATCGCTTTCTTAACCTCCTCTACAAGGTCTTTATACTTATTATACTCCGCTTCAACCCCTCTTAACCTTAAAAGTTCTTTTCTGTTCTCTTCAGCCATCTTTCTGTATGCTTCCGCTTCCTGTCTTGCCTGCTCAAAAAACCTTTGAAGTTCCTCTATCTTCTTCTTGCTCCCCTCCTCCGTCATTGCCTGACCTGCCATCGCCTTTACCCTCTCCAACTCCTCTTTTAACGCAATGTTCTCCTTCTTCAACCCTTCAAGTAACTCTCTCTCTCCTTCCTTCTTCTCCCCCTTCTCAATCGCCTCTAACTTTGTCTTATATTCTTCTGCCCTTCTCCTTTCTCCTTCAAGGGAGCGCTCAAGTTCTTCTATTCTCTTCTTGCTTCCTTCATCCGTTACCGCTTGACTTGCTGCTGCCTTCGCCTTCTCCAACTCCTCCTTCAAACTCCGATTGATACTATATAACTTTTTAACTCCTTCCTCAAGTTCTGCAACTTTCTTCCCCAATGCCCCTTTTTCTATCTCGTCTTTAAGACGGCGATTCTCTTCTTCTAACTTTTTAACCGTTGCTTCTAACTCCGCGACTTTGACGGCATCTTTTACAGCAGCGGACTCTACTAACCTTGCCTTTAACTGCTCGTTCTCCTTTGTAACTTGCTGATAATAATCATACAGAGTCCTGTAATGCTCCTGCAATTGAAAAAGTTCCTGCTTAACTTTTTCCGCCTCTTGGAGAATTACAGGGTCTCCCACCGATGGGTTACTTTTAAGCCTTTTGTTCTCCTCTGTAAGCGCCTGTATTTTCAACTCATAGTCAACAACTCGTGCCATTAAGGAAGTATCTCCTTTCTCCTTCATCTGAGCAAGGAGTTGCTCCACCAGTTTTTTTATCTCTCCCAATTTCGGGAACTGTGCACCGCCTGACGACTCAGTCGCCACTATCACTCCTCCGCTTTGATGACCCATCTGAACCCCACATTATCATAACCTATGAGAGGGTATTTCGCATATCTTCTCGTTGCAAGTCCTGGACCGCCGATTATCTCAGGAGAGCCTCTGATAACATATAAAAAGGCATGTGTCCCCTGAAAGGGAGTAAAATCAATCACATCGAGCACTTTCCCATCTGGTGACTTTACTTGCGCTCCTTTGAACCGCTTATACGCAGCCTGTCTCATCCCCTGATACCTCGGATTCTCATAATCATAGCGGTCCAACATCCACTGCCACCCAAAACCTACCAACTGATAAACTCTATCCTCTTTATCCTCACCTACTGCCCGACTTGTAGCCTCCAAAACATCTTTATACCAGTTCTGCGCAAACAAATTCACCCCTTCCCTTCCGAAATACTGATGAAATTCACCCTTATGATGCTTAAGCCATGGCAGAATATCCTTCTTTTTCAAGTCACAAACCATACCGTCTTTGAGAGGTTGAGGCGTCCATGTTGCTGTGTACTCGTATTCTGCCTCGTTTGGCAGAGTTATTTG
>JAOAAR010000047.1 GCA_026418755.1 Planctomycetota bacterium | reverse complement strand
GAGAAAGGGGGTGTTGTTTTCTGAGCGGGGGCAAGAGTCAAGGACGATGTTGTGGACGCAGGCTTTTGGTCTGCCGACATGGTCGACGCCGCCTCTGAACGCTTTGCTGTAGCAGATTTTATCCTCTGAGATTGGGAAGATTGCGAAGAAAGGGATTCCTCCGACACGGGGATAGACAAGGGTGGAGTATCGTTCGAGTCTGTCGAGTATGTCGGAAGGAAGGTTTTTGGTGGAATAGACGGTTTTATATCCACCTGAACTTGTGTATATGTGGTGGTAGAGTTTAACCTCCATCAATGATTCCCTCTGCCTGAAGCATGTCAAATACTGGTTCCAGAACATTGATAGGGGTGAGGGTACATTCTGGTCCGATGTATGATGTGGTGTCCATCATAATTGAGTAGCCTGTGACGGAGGCGTTGTAATAGCGGACATGTCCGTTGAAGAGTTTAAGATACTGTTGGATTTTGTCGAGGTGTCTCGCTGAAAGCGGCATTTTCTGGGCTGCGAAGTTTTCGGGAGGATAAATGATTCTATTGGTATCCGATTTGGTGATGACGATAGAGATGAATTTGAGGTTGGCGAACCGTTCGACATCGTGAGGTTCTTCGCCACCTTCGACTCCGCTGATATAAAACTCAAACTCTTCTGGTATCTGAAACTCTTCGAACACTTCTCTTTTGGCGCGTTCGACTTCTGCACGGCGCATCTGTTCGTTTAAGCGTCGGACGACTTCTTCGGGCTGTTTATCTATCAGTTCGTCAATGTGTTTCATACAATAGTCTGCCACTTTGAAGAGGTAAAGTGCAAGAAGCGATAACTGTTCTTGGGGGCTCTTCAATGTTTTCAACTTTTCGTTCAAGATGTCACGCCATTCCTTACGCTGCTGGGGGAATGCTTCTTCAAAGAGAAGCGAATCGAGTTCTCCGAGGAACTCCTTCCATTTTTTCTCGGTTATGACTTTCTCACCGCCTTTCTCTTGCATTGCTTGGAGCACCTCTTTTAACCGTTCCTGATACTGCTCTTTCAGTCTCTGTCTTTCTGCTGTCGCCAATTCTACCTTTTTTTGCTCCCTCTCAACATGTTCGAGGATTTCCATGACCTCGTTCAGTTTTAGCCTCTGTGTGGCACTTGAGCCTTTACTACTATGTAGTCTTTGCAAGACAAGTTCGCTTAGGCGCTTCTTGAACCTTGATAGGAGTACTTCTTCGAGGACCCAGAAGAAGTTATTATAGATGACATCGTTTTCCGGGGAGGCAGGGTCTGTTAGGATGATGAAGCCGGATGCTTTGTTCAGCATCTTGTAGAAGACTCGCTGTTCAGGGGTTTTCAGAATCTTCTCTGGTTCTGCTTCTTTAATCTGTTTCAGGACCTCTTTCACATCCTCGCCTGATATTTCGAGCGTGGCGATTCTTGCGACGGAGCGTCCTGCTTTTTGGAGTTCTGTGACGAGGAACATCCCCGTAATGCGGTCAGAAACCGAAGGCGGAGTCTGAGGTGGAAAGAGGCGCTGTTTTATGTAACGGTTGAAGTTGTCTTGTGCGAATCCTGCTACAAGGTCAACCACATGGGACTTAAGGACCTGCAGGAGGAGTTGCTTCTGACCTATGGCGGCGCTTTTGCCGAAGACTTTCTTTGCTATTGCTTCGACATTCACAAGAGCAGGGGTGAGATTGGGGTAAGGGAATCGGAACATTGTGTTCCGAAAGAGGAGAATTGCTCCCAGCATTGTGAGATAGGTGGTTTTTCCTGAGCCTGGCAGTCCCATTACCAGAAAGAGCGGGTTGTAAGATGAACTGTCTTTGTGGAGGATATGTTCATCAAAGAACTTGTAGATTTCTTCGATTGTGATAGAGCCACTGACTCCGAGAGGAACAGCACTCTGCCTAATGGGTGCGACTGACTGGCCGCTCTGATATGGTACCGATTCCATTTCCCATTCTTCGTCCTTCTGTATCGGCTCAACTACATCTTTTGAGCCTTTAGGTTCGGACTCAATCATCTGTTCCTGTACCACAGGGCGCCCTTCCTCGCTCTTCTTTTCAATCTTCTTCGGTGGTTGTGGAAGGAGTGGTTTCTTGCTATCGGTAGGAGTCGGGATTGATTCTGTTTCCGTTTTGGGCATTTCTTCTCCGCTTAATTCTCTGAAGAGTTTATCCGCGATATCCTCTTCCTGTAAAGCAGGTTTCTTTTGCGCTTCCGCTGGGGTCTTTGGTGGGGGCGGTTGTTTCATTCCAATTGTCTCACCGTTTAAGTTAAGAACATCTTTTGAGACTTTTTGGGGAGGAGAGACTACCGGTACAGGCTGGTGAGTCTCTTCAACAGGTAAAGGAGTCGGAGAAACAAAAGGCTTCGGTGTTTGAGGGAGAGGTTGTCCCTTCTCAGCAGGAATAGGCTCTACTACTGGCTTCACCTCGTTCTTCTTCTCTGCTTTCTCTGCTGCTCTTTCAGTATCGGTGACAGGTTCGACGGAAACCTCTAATGGTTTCTCCTTCGCAGAGGCTTCATCTTCGTGTTGAGCGAAAGTTTTACCGAAGAGTTCAGGTTCTACATCTTTTGCAGAAGGGACAGGTGCACTCACTTGATGTTGTTTCTGCAACTCTTCAACTGGGATAGCCATGGTATCTTGAAGCATCTTTCCCAATTGTTCTCTTCTGAGTTGGTCAGTTGGTATACTTTTTTCGCCCTTCTCATAGTAAAGAGAGCAAGCAGGGTTCAGGCACCTGCGAGTGTGTGGGTGGTTTGAGGAGGTCACAAATGATGTCTGTCTGCAAGAAGAACATTGGGCTATTTCTACATCGTAGTATTTGCAGGAAGGGTTCTTACATTTACTCTCTGACTGGACATAAGAGAGTTGTTTGCAAGCGAAGCATTCTCCTGTAGTTTGGAGCAAGCGTTTGCAATCGCTTTTTGTGCAGAACATTGTTCCTGGGCTTTTAAGAAATGAGGCGTTGCCGCAGAAGAAGCAGGTGGTGACCACTTTTCTATTGCTTTCACAACTGCGGTTGATGCATACTGGGCGTCCGTGGTGGGTGATGACAGCCATTTTGTTGCATATAGGGCAGATGGTTCGTTTTATTTTGTAAAGGCGGCAGTTGGGATTGAAGCAGTAACTCTGCCCGACAGAGAAAGAGTATTTCTTACAGAATCCGCAGACTGTAAAGACTTTTCCGCCTGCGCATCCTGGATTGGAGCAGTCTGCACGGACATTTGTCGAAAGCGTAAGCCTTGCGCCGCAGGCAAAGCAAGGATGCAAGTCTGCACTTACTTCCATCACACATCCTCTAACCCATCTACTAAGTTTAACACAGCATACTGGAATAGTCAACTAAAACGACGCAAGCGTGAGATTCCATGTTTTCGCTTGCAGAGGACAAGGTGGAGGAGAGGGTGGCATAAGCAAGATTTTTATCTTACTGGCTGTATGTTGGGGCTCTGTTGTTGGCCTCTAATTCTCTTTACAACGGTATCATCGCAGGATAGGATTCTTTGGGATAATTTTCAGGGGAAGGAGTATGCTGGAACTTCTTAGGATTCTTGTTGATGAGCATGGTGTTTCGGGCTACGAGCATGATATTCGTGAGAAGATAATTTCGCTTCTACCTCCTAAAACTCCTTATTTGGTTGACAACTTAGGGAACCTGCTTGTAACTGTGGGTAGTAGGAAGAGAAACAGGGAAGAGAAGAGGAAGAATCTTCTTTTTCTTGCCCATATGGATGAGTTGGGGTTTGTGGTCTCCGAGATTCGTAACGACGGGTTTCTCAAAATAAAATCGCTTGGTGGGATAGACTCACGGATTATGCCCAGCAGGATTCTCAAGATAAAGACCGACAAGGGGATTGTGAAAGGCATAGTTGGAATCAAGCCTCCCCATCTAATGGGCGACGACAGGGCGAAGGAAATGAGAGAGGTCATTCCGATTGAGGACTTGTACATTGACATCGGTGCATCGAGCGCAGAAGAGGTAGAATCTTTTGGGGTCTCTATTCTTTCTCCTGTCACATTCGACAAAAGTTTTGAGGTACTGAACGGAAAATATATAGTCTCACGGGCACTCGATGATAGAGCCGGTTGCGCTGTTATGCTGAAGGCAATTGAAATTCTTTCAAAGGAAAAGTTGAAAGGGACTGTCTGTTTTGCGTTCACGGTTCAAGAAGAACGAGGCTTGAGGGGTGCGGAACTGGTTGGGAAAACAGTTTCTGCCGATTATGCGTTTGCTATAGATACAGCCTCTTGCGGCGATATTCCGCAGGTGCGCAGGGATTATGCCCCCGCTGTTCTCGGGAAAGGTCCTGCTCTACGGGCGCTTGATAATCGTCATATTTCAGATGAACAGTTTGTAAGAGAAATATGTGAGATTGCGAAAAAGAATCACATTCCGACGCAGTTAATCTTTACTGGTGGCTCCACCGACGCAGCAGCAGTCGAAACAAGTGGTCCTAAATCGCTTCCTATATGCTTTCCTGTTAGGTATACCCATTCAACCGTTGAAATGGTTTCAATCGAGGACATCGAAAACACTTTGAATCTCGTCTTGGCGATAAGCAGGCATTATCAGAGATGATAAACCTATCAAAATCTTATCATAAGACCGACTAGTGCTGTCAACTTGATAGTGTTTTCTGCCTCCATATCCGATGTGTAGAATAACCATTTGATAGAAATAAAAGGCATAAGAGTCGGTTTAATCATCCAGTAGAGGTCTCCTTCTATGTAGTAATTCTCACCCCTTGTGTTCTCCTGAATCACGCCATTGAGCCTGTCATGAGTAGGCGAAATGATAGAACTTATAGCAGGGATTAGGAGAAATTTTGATGAGACCATAAAAGAGACTTCTGCTTTTATGTAGACGCTGTCGGAACGCTCGTATCCTATTTTGTTTTCAGAGTTGAAAATGTAAATCGTCGTAAATCCAGGCGAAATACCACCCGGACGATTTGCTTGAAAACGGATTCCCAAAATCGGGTCTGTCGTTCCTGTCCCTAATTGATATCTTGCCGGTATGTAGTTCCCGTAAGGGTCTTTTTTGTCGGCATCTGCGATGCCTAACCTTGCTCCTCCAATCGCCCATAAAATATACTTAGTACTCATCTGCGCACCCATCTGTTTGCTTTGCTCTGTCTCTTTGCCTATAAGCACACCGTATAAGTCCCATTGCGCAGATACAACCGCATCACTCAAACCGTAAATATCAAGAGTGAATGTTCCCAAATCACCTCTTATATATCTAACGGGTAGAGTCAGATTAAGAGAGAGGGTGTTGGAGATTGTCCACCGGAAATCAGTAGAAAGAGTCTCAAAATAGACAGATGAATACGAAGAATGTGAAAAAGAGAACGCAAGAGAAAAAGAAAGTATTTCTCTCTGTTGCTTTTCTAACACTTCTACTCCTGTCAGCGGACCGCTGCCTGGTGTGGTTCCTCCTGAACCTCACGATGGACCGCTTCACGACTGACCGTAAGATTCGGCAGTGAGAATAAGCATGAAGGTTACAAAGAAAGGAATCGACCACTTCATTCCTGAGTTCTCCAAAATAAGCAAACTCAATTTTAGGCATAAGAGCCTTATAAATTGTCAAGATTCTGTTTTCTTAGATGAAAATGGATTGAGATAAAACTTGACAAAGTGAATCGGTTTTATTATTCTTTAATTAAAGAAAGCGGGTGTAGCTCAGCGGGTAGAGCGTCACGTTGCCAACGTGAAGGTCGTGGGTCCGAACCCCATCACCCGCTCTTTTTGTTTCTCTCCAGTCTCTTTCTCTTTTTCCGTATTCATCTGCGTTCAAACGCTTGATTTTCTTAACTATGCAGACGGTGGCGTAATCGGTTTCCTCTTCCCCGCCTGTGCAGGATATTGCGTCTAAAAGCGGAGTTTTGCAGGATTGGTGGTATCCGATGTTGTGAGGGTTTTTAAGCGGCATTCCTCAATGTAGTACCGACTCCAGACTCTTTATACATGCTGTTAAGCCTCCTTGAGCGATTATGTAAAACAGGTTTCGTTCCCCTTAGATGGCGATGGTCAAATCTTTGAGGCTGATTGTAGAGATATTCATAACCTCCTCCATAAATCTCTATCAGAGGTTTCAACAAAGCGTTGAAGGATATTAAGATTTTTCTGGATTTTTGCCTGAGAAAACTGGCGTAACGCATTATAATTTTGGCTTGGGCTCAAACCTCAATGGGAGAGGAAAGGGATGGGGACTGAACAGCAAGTGTTAAAAATAGCAAACTTGTTAAAACAACTTAACACTGTTGATGGATTAGCCGAACTCTTCTGTCAGGTTCTAAACTACGAGTACCGCGGAGAAGTTGTTTCTTACCGCCACTGGAAACAGAACATAACCGAGCACATTAAAGAACTCAAACGCATAGCATCTTGTGGCGATTTTCATATCATTTTTTGCCGGATGCCGAGACTCCTTAAAGGAGAGGAAAGGAGGATTGTCAATCAGATTCTGAGAGAACAGCCATATTCTCTCGTAATTTTTTCCGACCAGGACCTTTCAGACTGGCATTTCGTTAATGTCAAATACGAGAGGGAGGGAAAGAGCCGACAATTACTTCGCCGTCTGGTTATTGATTCCGACAGTAAGAGATACGGACGACTGCGCACCGCATCGGAAAGAATAACTCTTTTATACGCGGATGAAGGTATCAAGCCTCTTGAACTTCAAATGAAACACGATGAAGCGTTCGATGTAGAAAAAGTTACAAAAGAATTTTACGAAACATACCGCCGCTTACTCGGGCTTGATAGTGGGAGTAAACAAGCGAAGGAGGGGCTTGTCTGGGATATTCAAAGACGGCACGATTGCAGTTACAAGGAGGCGTTCGGTTTTGCTCAACTTTTGATGAACCGAATGATGTTTCTCTATTTCGTTCAGAAGAAGAACTGGCTCGCTGAAAAAGGAGACTTTCTCTACGACCTTTTCAAGAACCGCTATCTTAAGAGTAATGCGAAAAAAGATAGTTTCTACCACAACTGGCTCTCTCCACTCTTTTTCGGTGCCTTCAACAAAAAGTTCAATCCAAAAGAATACTCACTTCCCCAAGATGTCATCAAAGACTACCAAAATATGCCTTATCTGAACGGTGGGCTCTTCTCCATAACGGAATTCGATGAGAAGGGATTTGATGTATCTGACGAGTTCTTTAACCGAGCATTCAACGATTTACTCGAACGCTTCAACTTCACTATCTCCGAAGACACGCCTTTCGAACAAGAAGTCGCTGTTGACCCCGAAATGCTCGGTAAAGTTTATGAAAGCCTTGTCCTCGAAGAGGAACGGCATCAAAGCGGTATATTCTACACCCCCCGTGTAGAAGTTGACTTTATGTGCCGCATATCGCTCGTCGAATATTTACGCAATTTCACAGGCATACCCAAAGAAGAGATCATTCGTTTCATCTTCACCTGCGGAAAACCTGACGAGGAAGTCCCTGACCTGTCTCCCGACACATTGCGTATAATCCGTGACTCTCTCGCTCAAATCAAGGTTTGTGACCCTGCCTGCGGCTCCGGCGCTTTCCTTGTCGGAATGATGAGAATCCTCACCGACATCTTCGCAGAGATTGCGAAAAAACTCCGCGAAGACTTTGACCTCTTCAAATGCAAAAAAGAAATCATCGGCAACTCGCTCTACGGCGTAGACATCAAACTCTGGGCTGTCCGCGTCGCTGAACTCCGTCTCTGGCTTTCTCTCATTGTTGACGCGGACAAGAATCAAGTGAACATCTACGATGCACCGCTTCTACCTAACTTTACCTACCATCTCCGTCAAGGCGACTCTCTCATCGAGGAAGTTGCAGGCATCCCGCTCTGCCTCAGAAGACAAAAAAACGCTTTCATCTCGCCCTCTATAAAGAGGATAATCAAAGACCTTATGGACTTGAAAGATGACCATTATAACAACCGCTATGAGACATATGGTAGTCGGCAGAGGCTCGAAGAAAAAATCATAAATAAGGAACAACAACTCTGGCAGTCAGCCGTTAAAGCAAGAACAGACAGCATCGAAGCAGAAATCCTCTCACTTCAAAACCAATTGAGAGTGAAGCAGCGGGAGATGCTTACACTCACGCAGGAACAAAAAGACATCTTCGAGCAGGAGCGCGAGAAAAAACTCGAACGGGTAAAAGAGTTGGAAAGAGAAAAAGAGAAACTACAAAAACTGCCGAACGAGATTCAAGTCGAAGGGGAAAAAGGACACTTCTTATGGGAAATCGAGTTTGCCGAGGTGTTCACTTCTGAGCGCGACGGCTTCGACATTGTTCTCGGCAACCCACCGTATGTGAGACAAGAAGAGATACAACCACCTCTTGACGAGCGCGAAAAAGTCCCTGTTGAAGAAAAACAGTTCTATAAAGAACGCCTCGAAAAATCCCTCCAAACGCTTTATGGCTCAGACCTGAAGATTGACAAAAAATCCGACCTCTATATCTACTTCTACATTCCAGGAATGTCGCTTCTGCGCAGAAATGGGGTCTTCACTTTCATCACTTCCAATTCCTGGCTCGATGTCAACTACGGCACAACCCTCCAAAAATTCCTTCTTACAAAAGAAGCCCAGATGAAAGCAATCTACGACAACCCAAAACGCTCATTCGCTGCCTCCGATGTGAACACCATCATCGCCGTCTTCAAACGCCCCCTAAACGAGACTCGCGAACCTGTCAAGTTCGTTGCCTTTCTGAAACCATTTGAGGAGGTCTTAAAACCGGAAACTCTCATCTCCATTGAAAAGGTTTCTGAGCGGACAACGACTTCCGATTACCGTGTCGTTCCGAAAACATATCCCGAACTGGTGGCGGAAGGCTCCGAAACATCTGACGAAGAGGGAGAATTGAAAGGCGGAGTCAAAACTTACATTGGCAACAAATGGGGTGGGAAATATCTACGCGCACCTGATATTTACTGGACGATTCTTGAGAAAGGAAAAGGTAAACTCGTGAGATTAGGCGACATTGCAGAAGTGCGGTTTGGCATCAAAACAGGCTGTAACGACTTTTTTTACCTTGAGCCGACGGGCGAACCTGCGCCGAAGGGGTTTGTATCTGTCAGAAACGGCGCAGGCTGGGAAGGTTTAATCGAAGAAGAATTCCTAAAACCCGTTCTTACATCTATGCAGGAAGTTGATTCTTGCATTGTCGACATTTCGGGCTTGAAGAAGAGACTCTTTGTTTGCAACGCAACTAAGAAGCACATGAAAGATATGACCAAGGAAGCATTAAAATATATTCAATGGGGAGAAAGCCAGGTAACGAAAAAAGGCGCGAAACATACAAAAGAAGGAATCCGCTTGCCAGAAGTCGCAAGTTTATGTGGTAGAGGTTTGTGGTATAGTATAGAATGCCAAGAGGCGTGCGATGTAGTAATTCCTCGCATTATTAGGCAGAGATTTTTCTCGCCTGTAAATCTACCTAAAGTGCA
>JAOAAR010000046.1 GCA_026418755.1 Planctomycetota bacterium | reverse complement strand
AGATGTGTATAAGAGACAGGAGTATGAGGGGAAGGAGGGTGGGGCATACGAGGAGATGCGCGATTCGATAGGGGAGTATCTGAGAGCGCAAAAGGCGTCCGACAAGTTCGAGGAATTTGCCAAAGGGCTGATGGAGAGAGCAAAGGTTGTCAAGAACAAGAGATGGGTGTTGGCGGAGCGGAGAAAAGAGATTGACTTGATAGAGGAGGCGAAGAAGAAGAGATTGCCTATTATTGCGGACTTCGGACGCGGTGTGTGTATTCCGTGCAAGAAGATGATGCCGATTCTTGAAGAGTTGAAGAGAGAACTGAAAGGAAGGGCAGATGTCCTCGTGATTGACACGGCTGAACACCCTACACTTGTGAGAAAATACAATATTGTTTCGATTCCGACGCAGATTTTCTTCGACGGAAGCGGGAAGGAGGTTTTTCGGCATATTGGCTTTTTCTCGAAAGAGGAGATTTTGAGAACATTGGAGGAGGTTGAAAGCGGAAGGTTGTCTCCGATGAACGGTGGAAGTGGCTCTTACAGAAGTGGGCTGTTTGTGAAAGCAGAGAATATGTTGAAGGAAGGCTCGTGGCTTGCGGTTATTCTCGTCTTTTTTCTTGGACTTCTTACCGCATCGAATCCTTGTGTGATTGCTGCGATACCGCTTGTGATAGGTTACATCGGCGGGTACAAGGAGGCGAGTGGATTGAAGAGGTCATTTTTGTTTTCACTTTTTTTTATTTTAGGGCTTGCTGTTATGTTTATGGCGCTTGGGATAATTGCGGCGTTTACAGGAAGTATGGTGGGTGATGTTGGCTCGTTTTGGGCATATGTGGTTGCAGGAGTTTGTATTCTGGTGGGGCTTCATCTTTTGAACGTTCTTGAGTTCAACATCCCGGTGCCAAGGGGATTGACGCTGAAGTATCGCGGTATCCTTGGCTCATTTCTGTTTGGACTTCTGTTTGGAATCATTTCAACTCCTTGTTCTATTCCCATCGTTGCCGTTCTGATGGTTCTCATCGCCGCAAAAGGGAGTGTCATTTATGGTGCGGTGATGCTTCTTGTCTATTCACTGGGTCATTCGGTCTTGATACTGGTTGCTGGAACATCAATCGGTGCGGCAAAGGGAATCATCGAATCAAAAGGGTTGACTAAAGTGACTAACGCTCTACGCAAGGTTGCCGCTGTTTTAATCATCTGCGTCGGTTTCTGGTTTCTTTTCAGGTGAAACGCGTGGTCTCCGTCGCTCAAAATCTGTATGCTATTCCTGCCAAGAGTGCATAATTGGTTTCAGGTTTTGTCAACCCTGCCTTCACTCCAACATCAATATCAAAGACCTCTGATAAGGAGTAGATTACTCCTATGATTGCAAAAGCAGGATGAGTATTGCTTGCCCTGTCGGCGTTTCTTTCCGCGCCTATATCTGCGACAATCTTGAGATTATCTGTGATTTCTTTCTCGGTGGCGAGAGAAAGGGACCAGAGAGATTCTCTTTCACCGAGTTTGTTCTCATTTTGACAGTAGCCGAGGTTGAGATGGAGAGTGAAAGGTTCAATCTCGGTGCTTACGATGAGGAACAGAGTGTAGGTCACCTTGCCTGTGCCAAGCCCTTTATCCTCGTCACCTGTTGGAAAAGTCAGTCCTGGCTTCAAAGCGATGCTGATTTTCTCTTTTTCAAAGAAGCGCCATTTCAATTCAAGCGACAAATCCGAAATTCCGCTCTCGTCTGCCGAAAAGCCGTTCTCTTTGACGCTCCACGAAAGGAAGGGCACTCCGAATATGGCGTCAATCTCATCGGCGATTCCGTAAGAGAGTGCGAACAGGGTCTCGAAACTTTTTCCTATCGTTGTGATTCCTGCAACTTTTTCCTTGTCGTATCCATATTCTCCGTTCAGTTCTAATTGGAATTTACCTTTTCCTTGAGTTCCTGTGTCGTCGCTTGTAAGCGGGTGTGCCGCAAACGCGGAGGCGCACAACAGGGCACTCGAAAGGATTCCAAGTAGGACGATTCCAGTTCTCATAACAATCCCTCCAAACCATTCTGTTTTGTTGGAAAATTCTGCTTAGGGGCTTGAAGCGGAGACAGAAAGGACGGCTTTAATCGCAAGATATGCTGTCCAGTTGCCCATACTTGCCTCTGTCCAGATGACCCGGGCTCTTCTCTCTTTACGCTTTTCCCACATTGAACCAATCCAAGAAGTATCTTGTGCTTTCATTCTGCTCTTCCTTCTGGACGCAAAATTGGGCTTTTTTCTCTCTCGGCGAGATTTTCTAGTTCGCCAAGAGGGGTGATGACTCCTTTTCGGATAGAGAAGAGTTGGTTCGTTACGCGTTTAAGAAACTCTTTATCGTGTGCAACCACGATTCGCTCCTGCGGCAGTCTTTCCAGTATCTCCGTTACGGTAGCGGTGGTCTCTTCGTCAAGCCCTGCCACTGGCTCGTCCAAGAGGAGTATTTTGGGATTCATCGCAAGGACGGTGGCAAGGGAAACAAGCCGCTTCTCACCGCCTGACAAACGGTGCGAGCCTCGCTCTCTTAAGTGGCTCAAGCCCAGTTCAGAAAGCACTCTGTCTGCTATTTCAATCGCTTCTTTTCTGCTCATTCCGAGATTTAGCGGACCAAACGCTACATCTTCGATAACTGTTGGGCAGAAGAGTTGGTCGTCGGGATTCTGAAAGAGGAAACCGATTTTTTCTCTTATCTCTTTAAAATCCCTCTCCTTTGTTCTCTGCCTTCCGAAGATTTCCACCGTTCCTTCCGTTGGTTTCACAAGTCCGACGAGAACCATCAGAAGCGTTGTTTTGCCGCTCCCATTGGCTCCTGTAAGTCCTACTCTATCGCCCTTTTTAAGAAGGAGGTTCACGCCGTTGAGCACCGGCTTCGACGCTTCATAAGAGAATCTTATCCCTTTAAGGTTTATAAGAGTTTCGCATGTTTGCATTCAAGGAATCCTAAAAGGAGGATTAAGAGGAGGAAGACTGTTGCGAAGAGAGCGTCGGATTTTTTTGCCTTCAACTCTTTCAGAATATAAAACTCTCCCTTAAATGCGCGGCACTTCATTGCGGCAAAGATTCGCTCCGCGCGCTCAAAACTGCGCACAAGAAGCATACCAGCGAGAAAGGCGAGTGTTCTGTATGTGTGGAGGTTGCTTCTCGGCTTGAAACAGCGGACACGCATTGCACTGTGCAGCCTCAAATACTCTTCGTGCAGAAGGAACACATAACGGACGACGAAGAAGAAGAGGTGGACCAGTTTTTTGGGAAATCCGAGAGAGGAGAAACTGTAACCCAACTCGACAAGCGGAACGGTAGCAAGAAGTGAGAATGTGGCAACGAGGATAGCGTTACATTTGAGTGTTATAAGGAGAGATTCTTTTAAGCCTTTCTCTGTTGCGTTAAAGCCGAGGACGGAGAAAAGGGGTTGTCCTTCATAAGAGAAGGGAAGGAAGAGCCAGAGGAAAGCGACGAAAAAGTTGGCGAAAAGTAGCCGTTTGAAGACGAGAGATATCTCAAGGCGTGCGGAGATGAGAAGAATGAGGGAAATAAGGAACGCCATAGAAGCGGTTTCGACTCTTCTGCTCAGAGCGACTGTGAGTGCAAAAGCAAGAAAAAGGACAATTTTGAAGCGCGGGTCCAGTCTATGTATGAAGGAGTCTCCTTTGCTGAATTCTTCTCCGTGCAAATCATTTCTCCTTGTTCAGTTTGACCTTCACAAAAAGATAGATTCCGAAGAGTCCCACTATGAGTCCGATTCCTGCGATAATTTTTTCGAAGAGCGCGCTCTCTTTCTCTTTTATTTCAAGGAGCATCTTCTTCAGGGGCTCAGTCTTCCGCTCAACTACTCGTTCGACTATCTGTTCGAACTCTTGTAAGCCGAGAGAGTTTGTCTCTTTGGGGCTCTCTTTCAGTTGGTTTCCTTTGACGACAGTAGGTTCTGTTGGCATTGCTGTTTCTCCGTACGGCGGCAGAGACGGGGGCAACTCCTCTTTCTTTAAAACATATTCGCTTATGTGTCCTTCTCCTGCTGACAGTTTTATGAGGATGTCGGCACGGAAAGGTACGGTGAAACTGCATTCTCCTTCTTCGTTTGTGCGGAGGCTGACAATCTTTTTTCCATCAGGGGCGAATGCTTCTACAATAGAATCTTTTGCTGGTACTCCGCTTCTGAAATACGCTCGCACGCAGATGCGCTCTCCTTCGGTATACACATAAAGGTTTACTTTATGGGCGAAAATGAGGGGGCAAGGCAGAAGGAGAAGGAGAAGCAAAAGAGAGGCAAAGACAATTTTTTTAATCATTGACTTCCCTCCTCATAAAAGTCTGAGGCTTGACCGACTTCAAGAAACTGACGATGAGAGCGGTAATCACTGCTTCCACTGCGGCGACTGGTATATGGGTGAGGACGACGGCAAAGGCAGGAGTTTTCATTTCAGAGGAGGAGAGATAAAGGGAGAGTGCGACAAGAAGGGCGCTTAAGAGGACGGAGAGCGCGCCTGAGAGGGTTCCTCCTACAAGCGGCAAGACTTTACTCTCGCTCCTGACCAACCAGCCGAATAGGTAGAAGCAGAGGACAGACGGTAGAGCCATATTAAATGTGTTGACTCCTAATGAGGTGAATCCGCCGAACTGAAAGAGGAGTGCTTGCAGGATAAGCGCGATGAGTATGGCGGGAAAGGCGGCCCAGCCCAACAGAATTCCTAAAAGTCCATTTAAGACGAGGTGGGCACTTGTCATGCCAATGGGTATGTGTATCAGGCTGGCGACGAAGAAGGCACTGGTCAGAACCGCTGTTTTGGGAATCTCTTCATTCTTCAATTTTTTTAGACCGAGAGCAACCCCGGCTGTACTCAAACAACCCCCTACTGAAAGAATCTGCCAGTTAAGCACTCCTTCGGAGATATGCATCTTTTTTTCACTTTCTACTTCATATCTTCACAATGAACCCAAAAAAGTCCACCTATCTCGACATCCACTTCTTTCCCCTCAGGGTTCTTCATTTTTCCCCCATCAAGCAGGGCAGCAAATCCCCACCAGCCCGCCTTCGGCATCGCATAGTGGAAAACGCCGTTGCCATCGGCTTTGATAACTTGCGTTATGTGTGCCCCTGTTGGAGGTTTTATCTTGCCCTCTTTGTTTAGGTATTCTACTTCTATTTCAGCGTAAGGAACAATCTTGCCATTCTGTTTCACTATGCCGCTGAAGAGATTGCCAGTCCACAAACCGTAAGGTCTAACCAGTGGGACAATCTCGACAGGCAGTCCGACTTCGCAGTCCCATCCTTTTTCTTCTCCAAAAACATTCACAACTACTTTTGTGTAGTGAACAAGCATTTTCTCTTCTGCAGGCTCCCAGTAAGGCGCAGGCTCTACGAAGAAGACATAATCGCCAGGTTTGTCCGCTTTAACTTGCGCTTTGTATGCGGTATGCCCTCCGACCTTGATTTCCTTCAATGTGCTCATCAAGTCTTGTTTCTCTTCTCCGCCTATAAGGACACCGAATTTTGCAGGTCTTCCCATCTGAAGAGGCTGATTCTCCATCGGATGAGAGAATATCAACGAGAGTTCAATTGTTTTGTCGTCGCCTATCTCGACGACCCCTTTTGAGGGGATGAGTTCCTGAAAATGGGCCTGTCCGACAGCAAAGATTCCGCACAAAAAACAAGAAACCAATACGCCAAAAACTACTCTCCTCATAACCTACCTCCTAACAGCACTCTGATTTTCAGTACCACGATTATCAAAATAGTATTATGCTCCATTCCGTAACACAAACAACAGAAAAATATGAATCTTTGTGTCGAGTTTTCCCCCTCAACAATCACTGGAACAATACTGTGCTTATACTCTCATTTGACATTAAGTACAGAACAGACTGCCGAAAGCGGGGAATATAATTACCTATGGGTTTGATGAAAAAAAGCGAAATTTGGAAGGTTAGATAGAAGGTTTTTGACTGCCATTAGCGGAGCGTACGGAAAGCGGTCAGTACTCTCTCCACATCGTCGTCGAACCTCTGTTTCTCTCCGCCTGCTTCAAGCACATACACATAGTTTTCTGTCACCACCAGCCCTACAATGTATGTATGAGCAACTCCTTCCAGTTCGGTCTCAAAAATAATGTATTTCCCTGACAGTTCCTTCTCCGTAGAGAAAGCCCCTTCTTTCACCACTCTGTAAGGCTTGTTCTGCGTCAGAGTGTTTTTAACGGTTTCTGTCCAGAACTTGAGAGTTCCTTCTCCTTCGTTCTTCACTTTTCTGGCGGCAAAGTAACACCCATCCGCCGACACTGCACGGAAATCGTAAGGATATGGCTCCTCCAATTCGACATAATCTTTAGGAGGCTCAAGCATCCGACAAGAGGATAAAACACCTATTAGCACTGCACAAACAATACAAACCCGCTTCATCTTGCATCGCCTTAAAACTTTTTAAGAAGGTTTTCGATGCCAAGGGTATAAAGCCACTCGAACGGAAGATGCAGTTTGCGTTCTCCTCGCGTATACTCAAGTTGGAAACGCGCCAGAATCGTTGAATAGGCAACCTTTGAAGCAAGATACCTCAACCGCCCTTCAAGCGACTCTATCTCCTCGATAACCGCTCCTATCTGTCTCTGGACCTCAAGAATCTCCTCTGTATTCTGGGCTTTTGAAAGCAGTTCTTTCAATGCGGCGAGGTACTCCTTCTTCGCTTTCAAGCGCAATTCCAAATCCAGATACTCTTCTGTCACATCCTGCGCCTTGACCCTTTTCTCAATCACCCTCCCTATTGCTCTTATCTTTTCAACCGTTTCCCAAAAACTTTTGGCTGGAACACGGAGAACAACATAATTATCTCCTTCTTCCTGCACATAACCCCCTACCTCTTCTGCACTCTTTTTGGCTCTATCAACGGCGGAATCTATTTCATAGACTCCGATTGAGAAAGTCGCAGTGTAAATAATGAGGCGTTTCGTCTCAGCCGCCTTTTCACCGCCTCCTTCTTTGCCGTTTTCATTCCTGAGAAAGTTAATCATCGAATCTTCTTTTTCACCTGTTGGCAGGGAAGGGGCGGATGGCGTTTCTGCTCCGAATCTTTTGGGGGAGTATTCTGCTTGCTCTAACTTGGATACCGATGAGCAGCCGAAAGCGGAAATGAGTAAACCTAACAAAGATATCAGAACCGATATTCGGCGCATTTTTCTTCTCCGATTTCGACCGCTTATTTATACCTGAAGCGATAAAGGATATATTTATTAAAAAAGAGTTTTTCGTTAAGAACTGAGGCGGCGTCCGGATTCGAACCGGAGAATAAGGGATTTGCAATCCCTCGCCTTAAACCGCTTGGCTACGCCGCCAACACTCTAACACCCATCAGTCTATCAGATAAGAATACTCACTTTCAATCAAATATGGGCGGAGACGAGAGCGCCTATCTCGGCAGGACTCTCGGCAACATAAACCCCTGCTTCTCGCAACGCTTTCATTTTCTCCTGTGCAGTACCGCCGCTGCCTGCTATGATGGCGCCTGCATGCCCCATCCGTTTCCCGGGCGGTGCCGTCCGCCCTGCTATGAACGCAAAAAGCGGCTTGGTGAACTCTTTCTTCTTCACCATTACTGCCGCTTCCTGCTCCGCAGTCCCTCCTATCTCACCGATGAGAAGAACAGCCTCCGTCTCCTTATCTTCTTCAAACAGGCGCAACCCCTCCGCAAATCCGATTCCAACCACAGGGTCACCGCCTAGACCAATTGCCGTTGACTGCCCGATTCCTTTCGCGGAACATTGAGAAGTCGCCTCGTAGGTGAGAGTCCCTGAACGGCTCAAAACGCCAAGAACCCCTTTTGTGAACGCATTTGCCGGCATAATCCCCACCTTGCACTCTCCAGGTGTTATGATTCCAGGCGTATTCGGACCGATGAGCCTCGCACCACGACTGGTCGCATACCGCTTTGCCCTTATCACATCAAGAGTTGGAATTCCCTCGGTTATGACGACGATGAGTTTAATTCCTGCCTCTGCTGCCTCCATAATCGCATCTTTTGCAAACGCTGGTGGTACGAATATGATGGAGACATTTGCTTCCGTTCTCTTTACCGCTTCCTCAACTGTGTTATACACCATAATTCCTTCAACCTGCTGCCCCCCTTTGCCGGGCGTCACGCCCGCGACAATCTTTGTTCCATAGTCAAGCATCAAACGGGTATGAAACGCTCCCTGCGAGCCTGTGATTCCCTGCACTACTACCTTTGTTCGCCGGTCGACCAAAACTCCCATTTTCCGCTCTCCTATGCGCATCCACAGAATTTTACTTCCAATAAAAAATTTTTAGAAAGAAAAGTTTGGTTCTTTAAGAAAAAAAGAAGGCAGAAAATTTTCCTTTTCCGATTATGAAATGCTTGAAATCAGGTTGAGAAGTCATATAATGTTTAATTCCATTTTCAATGGTAGTGGAGTATGTAAGAATTATGTTGAGCGATGGGATTAGTGATATGCTGACAAGAATCAGGAATGCGCAGATGCGCAGGAAGCAGAGCGTTGATGTGCTCTCCTCGAAGATTAACATTGCTATTGCTGAGGTTTTGAAGCGCGAGGGGTTTATCAGAAAATTTGAGAGGTTGCCGGCAAAGCCTCAGGAGGTTTTGCGCATAACTTTGAAGTACACGGCGGATGGTGAGCCTCTTATCAAGAAGATAAAGAGGGAGAGTAAACCTGGCAGGCGGCTTTACAAGAAGGTGAGCGAGATGCCGAAGGTTTTGAGCGGGCTTGGAATCGGCATATACTCTACCTCAAAAGGAGTGATGAGTGACCGTGAGTGCAGGACGAAGCGGATTGGAGGTGAGTATCTAGCAAGCGTCTGGTAAACGAGGTGAAGGAGTGAAGAGATGTCTCGAATCGGCAAAAAAGCAATAACGGTTCCGCAAGGGGTTGATGTTAAAATTGATGGTAAGGTTGTCTCTGTAAAAGGTCCTGTTGGGGAGTTGTCATTGGTTTGCAGGGACGAGGTGAGCGTGGCATATGAGAAAGGAAAGGGAATCACAGTCTCTTCTTCTGTGGAGTCGCGTGGAGCCAGTGCGATGTGGGGATTGCATCGTGCACTGATTGCAAATATGGTGGAAGGGGTGAGTAAGGGGTTCAGCAAAAGACTTATTATAGAGGGGACGGGGTTTTCTGCGAAAATGGAAAAAAAAGAGGGAAAGGAGTTTCTGGTCCTGGATGTCGGCTATGCGCATCCGGTAAGGATGGAGGTGTTGAAGGGGCTTGTTGTAAAGACTCCCTCGTCGCAGATAATTGAGGTGAGCGGAGCGGACAAGCAGAAGGTAGGGCAGTTTGCTGCGCAGGTGCGTAAGGTGCGTCCCCCTAATGTCTACACGGGAAAAGGGATTCGTTATGATGGAGAAATAGTGCGTCGTAAAGCAGGCAAGACTCTTGTGAGCAGCGGTGGTGCTGGCGGTTAACGGTGCTTACT
>JAOAAR010000045.1 GCA_026418755.1 Planctomycetota bacterium | reverse complement strand
CAAGTGAGTGCGCCTGTCCCCCCGACCGCTGTAAGCGTTTGACTGTAAGTTGCATCAACATAACTATCAGGCAGACTCGTTGTGGTTATAACAAGGACAAGTTTGATTTTAAGAGGAATGTCTTTTGTATCACTGTCGCCTGTGATATTGTCGGTAACAGTTATAGTGCAGGTATAATTTCCTTCATCACCGACTTGTGGTGTCCCGCTTATTACACCAGTAGAGGAGTTAATCGTAAGCGAGCCAGATGGAATAGCAGGTGTTGTGGAGAAACTCCAAGTGAAATCACCTGTTCCACCTGTCGCTTGAACCTGCTGGGAATATGGCACCGCTATGAGCGCATCAGGTAGCGATGCGGTCGTAATTTTTAAGTCAGGATAAATATGGATTGTGAAGTTCTTACTGTCGGAATTTGGCGGTGTGTCTGAATCAGTCACTGTCACTGTGAAAGTATAGTTGCCTGCGATTGTAGGATTGCCGCTTATTACACCGCTTGCTGAATCGAGAGACAATCCTGGAGGAGTAGTGCCGCTCCAACTCCAAGTGAGTGCGCCTGTCCCCCCGACCGCTGTAAGCGTTTGACTGTAAGTTGCATCAACATAACTATCAGGCAGACTTGGGGTAGTTATGAGAACAGATTTGATAGCCATAGTGTATTGCTGGTCATCAGTATCTCCGTCATTATCTGTCACTGTAACAGTAAAAGAGAAGTTGCCACCAGATGTTGGCGTTCCCGAGATTACTCCCGTGGCTGCATCAAGGGCTAACCCTGCCGTCGCTGGAGTATTTCCGCTCCAAGTCCAGTTAAACGGAGCAGCGCCTCCTTCATACTGAATCGTTGCTGAATACGGAACAGATATGCAACCATCAGGAATAGTGGTAGTCAGAATCCTGATGCCGACGATATGAAGTTGGCACATACGGCTGCCTTTCAGGGTCGGTTTTGTTGCATCAGTTGCCGTGACGGTAACGGAGAAGTTGCCACCTTGGGTAGGCGTTCCAGAAAGTTGCGCCGTCACTGGATCAAAAACGAGTCCTGTCGGCAGTCCTGTACAGGTCCAGTTATATGTGCCACTTCCGCCCGTTGCGGTGAATTGAATCGTAGGATAAGCGGCATTCTTTAAGCCTTGTGGAAGAGTTGTAGGCAAAATCTTCAAAGCATGAGTTCTCTTCTTACCTTTGTCGCCTTGCAGCAGCCATATAACAGCGCCAATCGTGACAGGATGCCCGCAACCTGACAGAAATCCCACCAACAGAACGGATAAAAGCAGTTTCCTCATTTCTATTCCTCCCCTTTCAATTATTTTTCTCCTTCCTTAGGCTGCTCACCGCTGCCTTTCAAATTCTCGTAGTTGGCTATTGCAGCGTCAAGTCTTGCTTTCGCAGAATCCATTTTTTTCTTCGATTCTTTGAGCAGTTTTTCGAGTTGCGCGACTTTTCCCTTTATTTCTCTGACTCCATTTTGAGCCTCCGCAAGTTCCGCTTTTGCCTTCTTAAATTCGCCCTTCGCCGCTTCCAACTCTTCGCCTTTCAAACCCTTCATTTTCGCCTTCGCTTCTTCAAAAGATTCTTTCGCTTTAACCACTCTCTCCTCCGCAGCCTGAAGTTCACCATCCTTTGCTATCCGCTCCTCACTCAAACTTTTCATCTCGGAGGTTGCCTCTTTGAATGCCGCCTCCGCCTCCTTTAACTCTCTCTCCGCATCCATCAGAAGTTTAGCATTCCTTTCTTTCACAAGAGCCTCATATTTGCCACGGGCGGTCTCGCACCGCTCCCTAAGCAACTCCCCTTCCTTCGCCATCTCCCCTCGTTGCTCTTTCAGCCTCTCAATCTCATTTTTCAACTCTGTGTCTCGTCCCTCTGCCTTCGAAAGCCTTGCAGATACATCAGCAAGAGCCTTCTCCGCCTCCTTGAGCGCCTTCTCGTCCCCCGCCGCCTCCGCAGCGCTACGCGCCTCTTCCGCCTTCTTCAACTCCTCCTTCAAAAAAGCGACACTCTCTTCCGCCTCCGTTTTTGCTTTCGTCTGAGACTCTATTAGTCTATCTATCTCTTCGAGCGATTTCACAATTTTGTTATAGTCCGCTTCTGCCTTCTTAAACTCCGCCTCCGCAATCGCCAGACGGTTCTTTTCATATTCTGCCTTATATGCTTCAAAATCCACCTTCACATCAGCAAACCTTTTTATCTCGTAATTCGACCAGAACGGCACAATAGGAAATGTGATTATAAGGTATGGATGAAATGCAAACTCAGGCGTCAGCACCTTCTCATACTCAGGATAACCCTCAGCAATCAGTTTGACTCGGTACTCTTTGCACTCCTTGTCCAGAATCAGGACCACAGGAGTCTTCAATTGGACAGGAGACTGGAGTGCGATTACAATGCCTTCTTGTGTTTTCAGTGCTGCTGGGCTCAAGGTGCTGATTGCCCCTTCGAGAACCACTATTGCTCCCTCAGGAACAGATTCGATTCTCACTTCCTGATACCTGCCGCTGTAGCGCATCTGCGCGCAACCCACTCCTGCCAACGCAAAAACCACCATAACAACCACCAGATAACGCACAACTTCACCTCCAACAAACCAATCTTCTATTTAAAATCTTATCCTCTCAAACAGCAAATTTAAATAAAATTTAATCTTAAGAAAGTATCTTTTGCTTGTCTGAGGTATGTCGAACTCGGAAATTAAAAAAGGATTAGTATTTGTAGTAGTGTGTCTGTTGCTTATGATTTATTATGTGGTGTTATTAGGAGGAGAGAGGATGTATTTGAAAGGCAGTATTGAGGCGTATTTGGATGATGCGGCGGCGGAGAAGGATGCACCTGGTGGAGGTTCTGTGAGTGCGCTTTGCGGTGCGTTGGGCGCATCGATGGCTTCGATGGTAGCGAATTTTACGGTGGGGCGGGAGAAGTTTGCGGCAGTCGAAAAGCGAGTGAGGGAGATTTTGAACAAAGCAGAGGAAGCGAGAAGAAAGATGAGCCGCTTTATGGATGAAGATGTGGAAGAATATAAAAAGGTGACAGCAGCGTACCAGATGCCTAAAGGGACAGATGCAGAGAAAGCGGCACGCAAGGCAGCAATCCAGGAAGCGCTTAAAAGTGCAATGCGAGTCCCGCTGGAATGTGTGAGAACTGCGCATTCGCTCATCCTCGACTTAAAAGATTTGGTAGAGATGGGAAACCCGAACTTAATAAGCGATGTCGGTGTGTCCGCCATCCTGCTTTCTGCAGCGTTAGACGGTGCCAAACTGAATGTAGAAATAAATCTCAAATTCCTCACCGATACGAAACTGGTTGAGAACGTAAGAAAAGAGATAGAAGAGAAAGCGTTCGAAGCGAAGAGTGTAGCGGTTGAAGTAGTAGGCAAAGTACGCGAGAAGATAAAATGAGAATACATCGAGACATCTTCCAATAGAGAAACCTAAACCTCAATAAGCAAGTAAGAAATTGCAGAAAAATCAGAAAGGCTAATAAAAAAATAAAATGGGGTATTAGTGTTCCGAAAAGGAATGCTAAACACTCCCAGGTAAAATGACAAAATCGGCTGAGGCGTAAACCCTTAGAGGCTTACCACCTATTCTGTGATGTTATGAGAGGTCGATGCCGCGGATAAGTGCGCCTTTTTGGCTTTTAAGAATTTCGTTTATCGCTTCGACTGCACTATCAACCTCTTCCGAGCGGAGTGTCCTCTCAGGGTCAAGAAAATGGAGTCGTATGGCAAGTGATTTCTTTCCCTGGGGAATCTGTTTTCCACGATAGATGTCAAACAACTCGACAGAGCGTAGGTTTGGCACATTCGAGTTGAGAATCAAAGTCCTCACATCGCCCCAAAAGACTTTTTCATCCACAACAGCGGCAATATCACGGATAACCTCAGGAGTCTTTGGAATCGGACGATACCGTTGAAGAAGAGGAACCTCGTTAATAATAGCGCTTATGTCAATCTCTGCAACAAAGAGCGGGTCACGGACTCCTGCCTCCTCTTTCAATTCGTTACGAAGAACCCCTATGATTCCGACTTCTCTCTTACTTGAGGAGAGAAAGATGCGGGCAGAACACTCGGGTGCGAAAAGTGGCACCTCAGAGACGCTTATTTCAATTGGAACTCCTAACCTCTCAAAAAGAACATCTACTACTCCTCTCAACCGCTCGTAGCCCAGCGGAGTCGCCTGACGGGGATTATTCTTTCGCAAGATAGAGTGAAGAATTATGCTTCTCAAATGTTCATAACCCAGCGAGGTGACAAGGGTCAGAAGATACGGCTCATAGGGTAGTCCGTTTTCTCTTCCAATAAATGCTTTTGAGAGTTCGAACAGTTCTGTGTTTCTGCCTGCGTAATCCTGATTGTAGGCGTAAATTTTAAGGAGAGTTGGAATCAAAGATTTTCTCAGAGCGGGCTCATCAGCGCGCAAAGGGTTACGCAGCCGTATAGGAGGCACATCAGACAGAAAGGAGAATGTGTTGAGAACTCCTTCATCTCTGACAAACACATCAGACATAACCTCGCAGAAACCTGTCGCAAAGATAAGTTCGCGGATTCTCTTGAGAATCATCTGCTCTCTCGACAGATGAGCGCAGGTAACAGGAAGTTCTACAAGAGGGACCTCCTCATAGCCGTGGATTCGCCCCACCTCTTCAATCAGGTGAACTTCCTCCTCAATATCTGCACGCCGTGCTGGAACGCTTACCGTCAGTTTATCATCCGTCTTCTCGATCGTTGGAAAACCCAAAAGATTCAAACTCTGTTCCACCTCGTCTTTCTGGATATCAAATCCCAGAATTGTCCTAATCCTCTCGAAACGCAATCTCATCTTGCGTTCTGATGGAGGCTTCAAGTTCTCGTCCACAGGCGCAGAAAGGACCTCTCCTCCTGCGACTTTCTGGATAAGTTCGGAGGCACGCAACGATGCCAGCGGAATGATGTCGTAGTCAACGCCACGGCTGAACCGATATGATGCGGCGGTAACGAGAGAGAGCGCCTTCGATGTTTTCCGCACACTTATCGGGTCAAAATACCCGCTCTCAAGAAGAATGTTTTTCGTCTCTTCGCTCACTTCAGTATCTTTTCCGCCAATGATTCCTGCAATCGCAACGGGAAACTTCCCGTCAGCGATTATGAGGGTCTCTCTTTCAAGCGGATAGATACGCCCATCAATCGCTCGGAGTTCCTCTCCCTCCTCAGCAAGTCGCACCACAATCCTTCTCTCGAACAACTTGTCAAAATCGAAAGCATGTAATGGCTCTCCCAACTCCATTGCCACATAGTTGGTCACATCTACCACATTGTTGACTGGGCGCACTCCAATCCCTTTAAGCGCATCTTTCAACCATTCAGGCGACTCTCTCACTTTTACTCCAAAGAGTAAACGGGCAACATAGCGCGTACATAAATCAGGCGCCTCTATTGTTACACTTGTAAAATTGGAGACCGCCCTTTTCGATTCCTTCACTTCTGGCTTTGGAATTTTAAGAGGAATACGAAGTTTAGCGGAAAGTTCCCGTGCAACGCCTAAGATGCTTAAGCAATCAGGACGGTTAGTAGTTACTTCAACTTCAAAAATAGTGTCATCTTTATAAGGCTCGATAAGTTCAACTTCAAGCCCTAAAAAAGTGAGAACATCCGCCGTCTCTTTTGGCGTAAGTCTCAGATCAGGCAGAAACTGTTTCAACCATTTGTAACTTACTTTCATCAGCGACCACCATCTATCCTGAAGTTAAAATTCAGGCTTTTTGACAGCATTGACGATACGACGCAGGTTCTCCTCAACATCTATAAGGAGCCTGAATAACTCCCCGAACGCGTAAATGAACACCGCAGTGAGCGTCCCTAAAATCAGACCGCCAATAAGCCCGCCTCCTCCACCAATAACTCCTCCAACGATGAAGAGGAGAAAAACAAGAAGTGCCAGAATCTTATACAAAAGCGACACAATTCTTAAGGCTGGATACCGCTTCTCCATCTTGAAATCCCCCAATCAGACTCTCTTTTTCTCAAAAATCTCTGCTAAGACTCGTGTCTCTTCCTCGACCGCTATCATCAGGCGAAGCAACTCGCCACTCGCAAAGAAGCCTAATGCCATAATAAGCCCGTAAACCAGAATTCCGAACCTTGCCCCTGTGACCGCACTCCTCTTCTCTCCTTCCTCTTGCAACTTGCGCTTTATCCCTTCAATCTCCGCTGCTTCTTCAAACTCTCCTTTCTCCTTCGCCTCTTTTACAGCAGTTTCCAGCAACCCGGAAAAAGCAGTAGAGACGCGGTCAACAATCCCTGGAGCAGCAAGAACTAATATCAGTGTGAACAGAAGAACCAAAATCCCGCACAAACTCAATAAGATCGCTACAATCCGCAATGCGGTATATCTCCTCTCCGCCATAAGAGAAACCCTCCAAATCAGAACTGCTCCAAAAATCTTATATCGTTCTGGAACAGAAGTCTTATATCGTTGATTCCGTAAAGTGCCATCACTATTCTGTCTATACCGATACCGAAAGCAAATCCTGTGTATCTCTCAGGGTCAATTCTGCAATAACGCAGAACATTTGGATTCACCATCCCACAGCCACCAATCTCCAGCCACCCTTTTTTACCGCAAGTAGGGCAGCCTTTCCCACCACAGACGAAACAGGAAAAATCTATCTCCGCAGACGGCTCTGTAAAAGGAAAGAACGAAGGGCGCAACCTCACTTTCACATCTTCGCCTACCATCAAACGACTGAAGAGAAGAAGAGTCGTCTTCAAGTGAGCAAAACTGATTCCTTCATCCACCCACAACCCTTCGACCTGATGAAAAGCATAGTAGTGGGATGCGTCAACCGTATCAGGGCGATAGACCCTGCCTGGAGCGAACACCCTGATTGGTGGTTTGTGACTCTCCATATACCTAATCTGCACAGGTGAGGTCTGACTGCGTAGAAGAAGGGTATCTGTTATATAAAAATTGGCTTTCTCGTCACGCGCCAGATGATGCTCTGGAATGTTCAGAGCAACGAAATTATGATACTCGTCCTCAACCTCAGGTCCTTCTGTATAAGAGAACCCTAACTGCCGCATCACATTGCAAATTTCCTCGATTGTGCGGGTGATTATATGCCGCCTGCCTACCTCAGGCGACCTCCCCGGCACCGTCACATCAAACTTGATAGGCTCCTCCTCTTCCTCCTTCTTAAGAAGAGTCTCAAAAAGCGATTTCGTCCTGTTTATCGCAGCGCCAACTCGTCGCTTAAGGTCATCCGGAAGAAGCGAAATGAAACGGAACAGTTGATTGAGCGCCCCTTTTCTGAACAGAAAAACTCTTTTCACAACCTCCAACTGCTTCCCTTCCAACTCTTCCAGAAGATGCTCCTCTTCCGAAATGGGCTCGATAACCGCAAGGGCTTCCTCATACAGCGCCTCCAGATTCACATTCCCTTCCGAAAGCGCATTCGCAATCCTTTGAAGTCTCTCCGCCGCTTCAACAACACTCTGCGCCGCCATCTTTATGCCTACGCCGTCTGCTTGATATACTTTCTGGCAAGTTCTACCAATCTGCCGAAACTTTCCAAATCTGAAAACGCCATTTCGGCGAGTTCTTTCCTGTTGATTTGGATGTTTGCATCTTTAAGAGCCTTCATCAGGTCACTGTATCTTACTCCGTTTAAGCGCGCCGCCGCATTGATTCTCGTTATCCACAACATCCTGAGGTTTGACTTCCGCTTCTTACGGTCGAAGTAAGCATACTTACCTGACTTCATCAACGCCTCTTTCATCCTGCGAACATGCCGCTTCTTCGCTCCCCAGTAACCCTCCGTCTTCTTCAGCATCCGCTTCCTTTTCCATCGCCTTGACGCTCCTGCCCGCGCTCTCATCTCTCTGTCCCCTCAAACACCCTTACTTCCACAAACCACCCACAATCACAAAAATTCCACTCTATTACTCTGCCAACCTTTCATGATTCTTTAAATCCTTCCCTGTCCTATTTTATGCTCATCACCTTGCGGACTTTATATGCAAACGATTCATCTAATACCGCCACCTTACGCAACTGACGCAACCTTTTCCGATTCTTACTCGCCATCAGATGCCTCCGCCCTCGCTTCGCATGAAGCACCTTCCCACGCGCAGTCACTTTAAACCTCTCACGAAACGAATCCTTCCCCTTTAACTTCGGCATCTTTTCTCTCCTCTTCCACCTTCTCTTTCCCGATTCTCTCGTTACTTTCCTTTCTTCCACTCATTCTCTCTGCCTTCAATTTCTCTTCTTTCTGTTTGATTAGTTCTGGCTTCGGCATTATCACCATCACAATTCTATTCCCCTCCTCCGTAGCCTCTTTCTCCATCTTCCCTAAATCCTGTACCTTCTCCCACACGGCTCTCATATTCTCACGCGCCTTCTCGATATGCTTCATCTCCCTCCCATGTAACATCATTGTCACCTGAACCCTATGCAAATCCTCAAGCAACTCCCGTAACTTCCTCACCTTCACTTCCAAGTCGTGTACATCCATTTTGAAATACAGTCTTATCTCCTTTAACGGCATTATATGCGCATGCATCTTCGCTTCGTGAGCCCGTTTCTTCATCTCATACTTATATTTTCCATAATCCATTATCTTGACCACAGGCGGCGACATATTCGGCGACACTTCCACCAAATCCAGTCCTTTCTCCTCAGCCATCTCAATCGCCCTGCTTAAGGGCATCACATCCAAATTCTTACCATCGTCCCCGATAACACGCACATAATCCGCCCTTATCTGGCGGTTCACTCTCGGCTCCTTCAGAATACCTTCTCCTCCAAAAAACCTCTTTTATTTTAACCTCTTCTCTTCAACTCTTCAAGCAGAATCTCGCCCAACTCCTCTAACCGAAGCCTTCCTATCTGCCCCTTCCCTTTAGCCCTCACCGAAACAACCTTTTCTTCCTTCTCTCTCTCCCCCACAATCAGCATATAAGGAATCTTCTCAAGTTCCGCATCGCGCACCTTCGCAGGAAGGCTCTCATTCCTTTCATCAACCTGAACCCTAAAACCCCTCTCAGAAAGTTCCGTCTTCACCTCCTGCGCATAATCTTTCTGCTCACTCTTCACAGGCAACACAATCACCTGAACAGGCGCAAGCCATAACGGTAACAACCCCCCGTAATGCTCCAACAAGACACCGAGAAAGCGTTCCATAGAGCCTAAAACCGTCCTGTGAACCATCACAACCCGCTTCTCCTTCCCATCCGACGCAACATAATTCACATCAAACCGCTCCGGCAGATTGAAATCTACCTGGATGGTAGGACCTTGCCACAGCCGCTCAAGCGCATCCTCCATCTTTATATCAATCTTAGGTCCATAATAGACACCTCCGCCCACATCCACCTCATACTCACGCCCGAACTCTTTAAGCGCATCCTTAAGCGACCCTGTTGCACGCTCCCAGACCTCGTCCGTCCCTATGTATTTTTCAGGTCTCGTAGCCAGAAAAATCTTATACTTGAACCCAAAACTCTTCATCATGAAATCAGATAAATCAAGAACCCCTATCACCTCCTCCCTCAACTGCTCAGGCA
>JAOAAR010000044.1 GCA_026418755.1 Planctomycetota bacterium | reverse complement strand
AATATGAAGTCTCTATCTGATTACCTCGTCGAAAAGAAAGGCGGTCCTCTTCTCAAAGGTGATGTTTTTAGTGATGAGAGATTCAGATACTCTGTCGTCCGCACAGAGCCTGATGTTTTGATTTTGGCGGAGAAGGCCAGATGACGCTGATAATTCTGTTGTTGATAACCGTGCTTTTCTTCATTCTGTCAGCAGGGCTCTTTTCAGGATTCGAGACAGGATTGTATGTATGCGATGAACTGACTTTAAGAGGAAGACTCCTTAAACGGTTGAAAGGGGCTCAAGCACTTAACTTCCTTATAACACACAGAAAATGGGTTGTAATCCTGCTCCTTTTATTCACGAACATTTCCCTCTTTCTCGCATCTGCCGCTTTCACAGAAATCCTCCGAATTGCCGCGCTGGTGAAAGGTGAATTCCTTACAGCTTTTCTGAGCGCTTCTCTGTTTTCTCCCATTGTCGCCGTCTTTGCTGAAATGGTGCCCAAAGACTTGTTCAGACTCCGCTCTTATCCCCTTCTCTACTATTTTGCTCCTTTTATATACATACTTTATCGCCCTCTCTCCTTACTTGTACTCCCTTTCATTCGTCTCACTCAAAAAGAGAAACAGAAAAAAACGGATACCGCCTCTCTCACAAGAGAAGAGGTAGAAGCCCGATTAAAAGAAGATATCATGCCCGAATCTCTTTTAGGTTCTATGGTCAGGAATGTGTTTCGTTTGAGCGGACTCCGGCTTAAAGATGTGATGGTGCCTGCCTTCGTTACCGTCACAATCAACCCTGACGCAACGAAAGAGGATGTGATGCGCATCTCTCGTATATACCGTCTCTCCAGGTTGCCTGTCATCGAGAGTTTTGAGTCCAGTAAGGTATTAGGAGTACTGCACATATTCGATATGTTCTACAAGAATGCAGAGTTTGTAAAAGATGTGATGCGTCCGCCGCTCTTCTTAAAAGAAGAGACTTCCCTTAAGGATGCGCTTTTTCTGATGCGAATCCATAGAACCCATCTGGCAATCGTCACTGATTCGGTTGGGCGCTTCGTCGGCATAGTGACAATCAAAGACATAGTAGAAGAGATTACAGGCGAATTGCGTTCTTGGTAGCAGAAAGTCTGCCAAGAGTTTTAATTTTAAGATAGAGGGCTCAGGAGAGTAAATTTTTTCTTGACACGACATCCACGAAGGCATTAAAATTCTTATTGTCTTGGGGGACAGAGTATGAGGTTTTCATATCTTTTACTTTTTCTGGTTGTTGCCCTTTCTTGCACGGAGAATAGAAGATGGGGACCTGATGACCTTGATGCGCTGGATGATAAACTCCAGAACGGATTCAGATGGTTCGCTGAAGAACAAAAGAAAGTGCAAGAGACAAGAAAGATAGAATTTAATGTGCCGGTGTTACGAGGAGAGAAGACAGTAAAACACCCGTTCGGCGAGTATTATATCAAATACGAGAAGACTTCCCTTTCGCTTCTGGAGAACGAAGAGTACGACACGACACCTGAGAACCCGCCTTTTGTTCCGTTCGTCACTCACTTCTGCCGCCTCTCCCATATGAACGCAGCAAAAGGGCACATACCTTTAGGTCCCGATAATGCTCCTGTGACGAAGTACTATCCAGAAGCAGGCAAAAAGTATATGCGAACCAAAGAGGATGAGCAAAAGGTAGTAAGTTACCGAGGCGTGCAATTTGTGCCAGAATTGCCGCTTTACTGGTATATGGGCAAAGAATCGAGTATAAAGGATTACGCTGGCTGGTATGACGAGAAGAACAGATACAAGGATACTTTCTTCAACTATGCATTAGCGATGGAGGTCGGTCCCAACGGAATCTATGTACGAGACAAAAGAACAAACAAACTGATGTTCCACAAAAAATTTGACAAGGCGGCGAAGCGGAATGTCGGAGAAAACTACACAAAGGACAAAACCCGATGGAGCCATATCTGGTGGGAAGAGGTAGGGTTTGAGGACGATGAGGGCTATACCCGCTGGTGCCCGACTTGTAGAGCCGATGTGAGCGTATATCCAGGAGAGATGAAGGGGCTCGATTCCTATGTTGAGATGCTGAAAAAGACAGTGTATACAGAAGGAATCATATCACCTGAGATTCTGAAGATGGCGATTCCAGTAGGGCGTATACCTTTTGGACACAACTGTGGAGAAACTTCATATTCCCGTGTCTGGCTCAACGATGTTCCAAAACGCGCCTTACTCTCAAAAATAGATTACCGCACCCTTGACAAAAGATTCGCACCCGACAACGACCTGCATATCTGGGGCAAAATCGAAAAAGCGCAACACCCTCCTGTTGAAGTACCAATTGTGGAAGAACAGCAAGTGAAACTCACCGCTGAGGACCTGCGCTTGATAAAGCGTGCTGAAGAACTGAAATGGATAGAATGGCTTGACTGGAAAGACCCTGAAACAAACAAAAATGTGAAAGAGATAATGTTAGAAAACTGCGAAAAAATCTGCCGACAGGTCGCCAAAGAAATAGACGAGAAGATTGACAATTACCTTGTAGATGAGGCAGAAAACTTAAGAGTTAAGGACCTGATGTATCAGAAATAAAACCCAACCAAAAGGGGCGATGAAGTAGAAAAAGGAATAAATGATGAAATAAATAACCGTCCTTGCATCGTGAGGGAGCCGCTTTGGGTGAGTTCCTGAAGCGGCTCTTTTTATGAAGAGTTTTCTTACGAGGTATGAATTGAAGAAGAGAGGGCTTATTCATATTTATTATGGAGAAGGGAAAGGAAAGACGAGCGCAGCGCTAGGACTCGCTCTGCGTGCACTGGGGAGAGGATTCTCTGTTGCTATCTTGCAGTTTCTGAAAAACTCCAACCGTTACGGCGAACTTTGGTTTTTCGAGAATAGGCTTTTTTCTGAAAAACTGCTCCTGCGTCGCTTGGGTAGCGGTTGCAGACATCCTAGAAAAAAGATTTGCGATGCCTGTGCCGACTGCCACATTAATCCTCACCATCCTCCACCGGAAGAGGTTCTATCTGCTCGCAAAGGGCTCCTTCTCGCCGAATCTGTCCTCTCCTCTCAAAACTACCAGATGGTTGTTCTCGATGAGATACTCTACGCCCTCTCCTTCAATCTTTTAAGAGAAGATGAAGTGCTAAGGACCATCCAAAAACGGGACGAGAAAGTCGAACTGGTGCTCACAGGCAGAGGCCATTTCTACTCACTCTTCTCAATAGCAGACTACATCACAGAAATGCACAACATCAAACATCACTATACTCGAATAAAGGTTTCTGTTGAGTCACTGGACTATTAAACAAGATTTTTATTTCTTTTCTTCTTCCTTTTTCTCTCCTTTTTCTTTTTTCTCTTCTTCTTTTTTCTGTGGTTCCGATGGTTTACCTAACACTTCCAACATTTTCCAGAGGTCACGCCGCGCTTCTGCCAGTTTCTCGTCAACCTCATACCTGTCCCACCCATAAATGCGTCCAATCTCGCCGTAAGAGGATGTGTACACATATCGGAGGAGAAGGAGTTCTCGTTTGGGCTGTGGCAAGGCGAGAACACAACGGACAACCAGTTCGTCAAGTCTTTTTGGCTCAACCTTTTCAACAGAGCCTGCCGTCGTTATCTCTTCTCGCAACTCTTCCATCGCAAGCCCTGGCGGCACTTCCCTCGGACTGTGTTGTTTCATAAACTTCTCAGCCTCTCGCCTCGCAAGCGAAGCAAACCATCTTGGAAGTTCGTCTTCGCTTTTGACCTTACGAACTTCTCCTCCTGCCTTAACCATACACAACCTTGCAGCCGAACGGCTCAACGCCACATCGCAACAAATCGAATGCACAACCGCCGTCACCAACCCACAATAACTTTTGAGTAACCACTCAACCGCTGCCAAATCACCATCTTTCGCTCTTTTTAACATCTCCTTTTCATCCATATGTTCTCCCCTCTTAACGGCTCTTTGCCCTTATTTTAATAAGGGCATCTCGTCCTTTTCAAGAAGAATATTTTGACAAGTCAGGACTTGTTTCAGAAAATAGTCTCACCCCCAGAACAAAGTGGAGGAAAAAGGAAAATGAGAAAGGTAACTGTCGTTTTGATGGTGGTTGCAGCATTCTGCTCATTGCCTGCAGAAGAGACAAAATTTCTACGCCATCCTGACTACAACAACGGGCGAGTCGTATTCTCCTATATAGGTGACATCTGGCTTTATGACGGTAAGTCTCCTGCTCGTCAGTTAACCGTTCACAATGCAGCAGACATCTATCCTCGTTTCAGCCCTGATGGCAAATGGATTGCGTTCTCCAGTAACCGTACTGGCAATTGGGATGTCTTTGTCATGCCAGCCGAAGGTGGACAACCGCGCCAGTTGACCTTCTTTGGCGGCTCTGACACTCTCGTCACATGGACGCCTGATTCGAAGTTCGTGGTCTTCTCATCAAGTTGTGACTACCATCGTCCAGGGCTCCCTTTCGGAACCGCTCTTTATAAGGTTTCTGTTGAAGGAGGGGTTCCAGAACGGCTTCCATTCGGCAAAGCAGCGACTGGCACATTCTCTCGAGGAGGAAGGTTCTTCGCATTCAACAGGGAATCCCCTTCGTTCGCGCGCAAGAACTACCGTGGCTCCTGCAACCGTGAAATCTATCTTTACGACTTTGAGACGGCGACAATAAAAAGACTCACGAATAACGACAGACACGACAACAGCCCTATGCTTTCGGACAAGTTCTTGTTTTTCGTATCAGATGAGGATGGCACATTCAACATCTACAAAATGCCGCTCACAGGCGGTAACCCTATCCAGGTTACTTTCCACAAAGACGATGGCATTCTATATCCTTCTATCTCCGCAGACGGTAAGACTATCGTCTACGAGCAAGGGTTCGGGCTTTGGAAACTGGATGTTGAAAGCGGTAAGTACGAAAACCTTAAGATAGACCTCCGCACTGACTACCGCGAAAACCCCATAACTTACGAGAACTACAATTCGACTCTTGACGAATACACTATATCAGCAGATGGAAAACGGGCGGTGGTTTCCGTCCGCGGAGAACTCTTTTCAGTACCAGTAGAAGGTGGAGGAAGGATAATTCAACTTACTAACAGTTCCGCTAGAGATAGAATGCCTGTTTTCGACCCGAAAAGCAAAAGAGTCGCTTTTGTCTCTGACCTTTCTGGCAGAGACGAGGTGTATATCATCGGTGCTGATGGAACGGGTCTATTGAAGATAACCGACAGCGATACACGAAAACTGGAAGTGGATTGGGCTCCAGATGGAAAAAGCATCTCTGTGGTAGAGAGTGACCATACTTTAAGAATCTACGATGTGGAGACTAAAGAATGCAGAGTTCTCTTGAAACACAAAGCAGCCCGACCTTCCAATATCACTTGGTCACCCGACAGTAAATGGCTCGCTTATCTTAAGTGTAACGAAGATTTGATGGAAGATGTCTATCTCATCTCAACCGTCGAGAAGGAGCCTGTTGAGCATTGCGTCGTCGAAAGGATGCCTTACGACGAATACTATATCCACTTCACAAAAGAAAAACTCTTCTTTCTGGTGGACGAAACAGGAGAAGGAGGATACGCCCTCTACAGTGTCTCGTTGAGTAGGGAAGAATCTGACCCCGATGACCCAGAGGCAAAAGAGAAGAAGCGGTTAGCAGAAAAAGAGAAGAAAGAGGGCGAGAAGAAAGAGGAAGAGAAAAAGGAAGAAAAGAAGGAAGAGAAGAAAGAAGAAAAACTACCTGAAGTGAAAGTCCAAATCGAAGGAATTCAGAAGAGAGTCCGAAAGGTTGTATCAGTAGGGGGCACCATAAGAGCGTTATCTGTCAGCCAAAACTCCGAGATTATTCTTTTAGTAAAGGAGATAAGAGGCAAAGAAGAGGTAGAGATTATATACAGCGTAAGTGCAGACGGAAAGGAACTAAAACAATTGGCAAGCGGAAAGGGAATCCGGAATTTAAGGTTTTCTCCTGATGGAAAGAGAATCTTCTACATAGTTGGAAACAGTTTACACTACATCCCTGCAGCAGGAGGAGCCCCTCAAAGAGTCACATTTTCAGTTACTGTAAAGATAGACCGAGCGCAGGAGCATGCGCAAATCCTGCGTGAGTGCTGGCGTTTAATGAAACATACATTTTATGACGCTGGAATGCACGGTGTTGACTGGGACGCCATCCAGAAGAAATACGAAGCGGTGCTGCCTTCGGTAACTGACAAGGAGGCATTGGGAGTTCTCATCAACAGAATGTTAGGTGAGTTAAAAGCCTCCCATATGGGGATGTATACCGAATCGCCCTATACCGTCAAGACCCCTATCGAGACAAAGTTTCCGGGCTTCGAAGTGGCTGCTGACCCTGCTTCCGGACTTTACCGAATTGAGCATATTTACGAATACGGTCCTTGCGATAAAGAGTGGGTAAACATAAAAGTTGGAGACTATCTCATCTCTCTTGACGGAAAACAATTGAAAGCAACGGACAATTACTGGGACCTCTTAAACCATATCCTCAATGAGCGCGTAGAAGTGGTCGTCTCCTCTGATGCAGAAGGAAAAGAGAAACGGACAAGCACCGTTTGCTTAATCTCCTGGTCTGATTTATGGCGTTTGAGATACCTCGAATGGGTCAAGCGCAACAGAAAAAGAGTTGATGAGATCTCGAATGGACGAATCGGGTACATTCACATTCCTTCTATGAGCGGTCCTGCTCTTGCCCAGTTCAAGAAGGAGATAATTGAGTTCCGTCTCAAAGAGGCGCTTATCATTGATGTCCGTTTTAACGGTGGCGGCAACATTGACCAGCAATTGATAGATATTCTTGAAAGACGACCTTTCGGCAGATGGATTACGCGCGATTCAATCCCGCACATCCGCCCTTGGAATTGCTTTTGGGGGAAAAAACTGGTAATGATAAACGAACACTCATTCAGCGACGCAGAAATCTTCCCGATGGCTTTCAAACATTTGGGACTTGGCAAACTCGTCGGAGTTCCTACGGCTGGCAGCGTCATTGGTACAGGCTCATACACTTTGATTGACGGCTCATCTATTCGGACCCCATATGTCGGCTGTTACACGCTCGAAGGACACAATCTTGAAAATCTCGGCGTAAAACCAGATGTTTTTGTCGAGAATACGCCAGAGGATGAATTAAAAGGGAGAGATGTTCAACTGGAACGCGCCGTAGAAGAACTTCTAAAGGAGATGGATGGAGACAAGAAATAAGGCGATTCGTTAAATAGCGTGAAACCAGATTTCTGGAGAGTGGGTCTTGAAAATCATCTATTTTGGAACCCCACAACATTCGGCGAAGTTGCTTGAACATCTCGTCAAATCGGGCTTTGATGTCGCCGCTGTTTTTACTCAGCCTGACTCCAAAAAGGGAAGAGGTTGCAAACTATCTGAGTCTCCTGTCAAAATAACGGCGCTCAAAAACAAAATTCCATTTCATCAACCCGAAAAAATTACTCTTTCTTCTTTTGAACAGGCTCTTGCCCAAGCAGTGCCAAAAGGTGAGAGTTCGATAGCGGTTGTCTTCGCCTTCGGACAAATTCTTCCGGAGAGCATTCTAAATCTTCCCACATTCGGATTTATCAACTTGCATCTGTCACTTCTTCCCCGATGGCGTGGACCTGCCCCCGTTCAATGGACGATTCTCTCAGGAGACAGAACGGCAGGAGTGACAGTTCAGAAAGTTGCGTTTAAAGTGGACACTGGAGATGTGTTAAAGGCAAAAAGTATTCCACTAACAGGGAAGGAGACAGCAGGCGAACTTTTGGAGAAATTGACTGAAATCGGATGTGTTCTGATGAGTGAGGTACTGGATTCATACAGGAAAAATGTGGCGCTCAAAGGCAAAATGCAGGATGAAAGTAGCGCCACCTACGCTCCCAAACTGCAAAAACCGGATGCGAAAATAGTCTGGAACTCATCTGCCGAGGAGATTGAGCGGCGCATCAGAGCATTCAATCCTCAACCTGTCGCATTCTGCGACTTCGTCTCATCTGCCCGCACCATAGTCGTCAAGATTTTCAAAGCCTCCGTCACTTCCTTAAAAGGGCTCCCACCAGGCAAAATCTTCCTCCAAAAAAACAGGATTCTGGTGGGAACTGCAGATTTTGCATTGGAACTCATCCAACTCCAGCCTGCCAACAGACGGGTTATGACACCACAGGAGTTTGCGGCAGGATATTTGATTCAGAAAGGAGAAGCCAAGTTTGAATAAAGCAAACGCTCGCTCTCTCGCAATTGAAGCGATTATTCGCTCAAAAAGAAAAACCATTTTCGTCGAAACAGTTGTTCATTCTCTTCAAAATCGCCATAAACTCCCTGATTCTGAGAGACGGCTTCTTGAAGAACTTGCATTCGGAACAGTTCGTCGGAAACTGACTCTTTCCCACATCGTGTCCCATTTTTTAAAAAGAAAAAAGATAGAGCCTTTTGTTGAAGCAGCCCTTCTGGTCGGCGCATACCAACTTCTCTTCCTCTCTAAGATTCCTCCCTACGCCGCCATAAACGAAACCGTAGAAGCGGTAAAAGAGAAAAAACCACACACCGCATCCCTTGTCAATGCCATCCTCCGACGCATTCACGAGTCCATTGAAGAAAAAGATTCTGATAAGCCATTCTCTTCGCTTGACCTGCAGAAAACCATTCTCGCCCCTTCTGGTCCCACTATTCTCAAAACTCCTCTACTTCCTCCCCTTTCTGACAGAATCAGACACCTCTCAGTACAGTTCTCCGTTACTGAATTTCTCGTGGAAAAATTTCTCTCCCAGTTTGGCGAGAAACAGGCTCAAGAACTTCTGACGACCTCAATAACTCCGCCACCGCTCACCATCCGCACAAATACCCTCAAAACAAACCGCTCAGAACTGAAAAAATCCCTCATCGAATCTGCAATAAAAGTTTATCCTTCAAGACATCCATCTGCTCTCTCAATCAGATTCTCTGGCGACATCGCTCAATTGGAGCAATTCAAAAAGGGGTGGTTCTATGTTCAAGACGAGTCTGCTATGTTTGTCGTCGACGCTCTTCTGGTGGAAGCAGGAATGGCGGTTTTGGACTGCTGCGCTGCGCCAGGCGGAAAGACTGTTGCTATCGCTGAATCTCTCGAAAAAAAAGGATTCATCGTCGCCACAGACGGTAACTACAAAAGAGTTCTTCAGATGAAAGAGAATTTTTCACGCCTAGGAGTAAAGGCTTCCCTTCTCTGCGCTGACGCCACATCTCTTTCAAACACTCTGAACACTCGCTTCGACAGAATCCTTCTCGATGCTCCTTGCTCGAACTCAGGAGTCCTCCGCCGCCGCATCGAAGCACGCTACAGAATTACTCAAGAAAACCTCTCCTCTCTTACAAAACTCCAGGACTCACTTCTTGACGGCGTTGCTCCTCTTCTTAAATCGAACGGAATCCTCCTTTACGCCACTTGCTCCATTCTCAAAGAAGAGAATGAAGAGAGAGTAGGAGCCTTCTTAAGCCGTCACCCTGAATTTTCACTTGGCAAGATGATGACAGGACTGCCACGAAGAGATGGAACAGACGGATTTTTCTTCGCTCAACTGAAACGGAAATAAATCCCTTGCAACAACCTTCTACCTGCAATTATCTCCTTGATTATTGAATCTGAAAAGTTAGAATTTATAAGAGAGTTTTAGGGGAGAAAAAATGCGCGGTTTTTGTTTTGTTCTGATGATAGTGGTTTCAGGGATGCTAACCGGGTGTGAAGAGCGCGGAGTACCACCTGACCCGAAACTGGACGAGAAATGGATAGAGAGTCGTATTGACAGAATAGTAAGAGCGCCAGATGAACTACCTCCGCGCGATGACCAGAAACCTCCTGACGAAGCAGAACCACAGGACAGCAAAG
>JAOAAR010000043.1 GCA_026418755.1 Planctomycetota bacterium | reverse complement strand
ACTTTATACTATATGTTGACAGGAAAGCCACCTTCTACAGGAAACACCATCTTTCAATTAAGGGATAAGCATCTCAAATCGCCGTTGCCTCCGCTGGATACATTTATCAACAATGTGCATCCTGGGCTTTCTTACATTGTAAGCAGGATGCTTGCCAAGTCACCGGATATGCGTTATCAGAATATGAATGAACTTATGGCAGATTTAGGAAGAGTGTTTGATGCGCTTACCGGCAAAGGAGAGGGTAAAGAGTTTGCTTATTACCTTGACAGACACAAAGTGGGGAAACACCTAAAGAGAAGGCTGTTTGTTGGACTTATTCTGGTTGCGGTTGTCATTACTTTAATACTGCTTCAGATGTATAGGGTTAAAAATGGGGGACGACAAGGGGCTGATGACGGCGTGAGGGTGAATGAGAGAGAACTTGAAGCGATAGTAGAGGAGTTGCTGAAGAGGTATGAACGAGAGTTGATGGCTCAGAGGACACGCAGCATTCAGGAAAGACTGAAAGAATCGATTGGGGAACGCATAGACGGACTTGCTAAGGAAGGGGGATGGGACGCTGCAAAAAAGGAGGATGTGAGGAGAGTTGCGTTTAGGATGACAGAAAAGTTGTTCGAATTATTCGGTGTTAATTGGGAAGAGTGGGTGGTTCCTGTTTCTGAGAATCGGGAGGAGATTGAAAAGATAGAGAAAGAATTGGAGACAGAGTTGAATGGGATTATAGGAAAAGAAGAGACGGAGAAACTATTACACCTATTGCGGGATATTCTGATACCGCTTGGTGCATTAAAGAGGACATCGCCATAGTCTAGGAGAGAGAAAAGATAAATAATAAATAATGTTGGTGTGCCAGATTCTCTTGAAAACATTCGAGAAAATTCTTAACACTACACTCCTTAGAAAATAAAAGTGTTTCTTCATCGAAATCCTTAAAAATTAAATAAGAACCATAATCAGAGGAGATGAATGGCTCTTATTGGAATCTTTGAGAGGATTTGGACGGTTTTGCAAGCGACCTTGAAGAGATGCTCTAAAAAACATTTCACCGGGAGAACATCCTCGAGATTTCGGGCGCCTCGGCACTTTCGAGACTTGCGTTACTTCGTTGTTTTCTGCCTACCGCATCTCCCGGCGAAACACTTCCCGCTTCGAAGAAGCAAAAGCGGCTTAACGATGGACTACTTTTCGCTGAAAAGGTCCTGAGCCCGTCTCAAGTTGCTCTCCCATAGAGAACGGACCTTGTCTAACTCTTTCTTCAGGTTGTCCATCCACTCTTCCAGCATCTTCCGCGCCTCTTCCTGGGTAGAAAGGCTTTGGGAGATGAAAGTGGTGAGCATTTTTTGTGTCTGGTTCTGTACAAGAGTCATCGCCTCGAAACTCGCCATAAACTGGTTTCTTGCGAAGTTGAGGAAATCCAGGGCGAGTTTCTTCCAATTCCAGTCGCCCACCATTTGCGGGAACGAACCCATTCCCTTCTCTTGCTTCTCTGCCATAAGAAATCCTCCAAAAACAGACCATAAAACTACTGGCACATGCCAGCCTTGCCCTATTTTTACTCTACAATTACTGTGCCTCTTAAGACTCAATCACTTGAAGGTTTGTCTCTTCTGCTTTTTCTATTTCTCCTTCTCCCCCTTCTCTCCAAATAGGTCTTGGGCCCGTCTGAAATTGTTCTCCCAAAGAGAGCGGACTTTATCCAATTCCTTTCTTATGTTGTCCATCCACTCTTCCAGCATTTTTCGTGCTTCTTCCTGAGCGGCGAGGTTCTGGGAGATGAACGATGTGAGCATCTTGTGCGTTTGGTTCTGAACGAGTGTGATTGCCTCGAAACTCGCCATAAACTGGTTTCTTGCGAAGATGAGGAAGTCTTGGGCGAGTTTTCTCCAGTCCCAGTCGCTTCCTATCTGGGGGAATGAACTCATTGGCTTCTCTTGTTTCTCTGCCATAAAGACTCCTCCAAAAATGAGCCTTAAACTGTCTGTCAATCTTGCTCAGTTGTTAAACTCTAACTAATTTTCTACCTTTTCTTCTCACTTTCTCTCGGCGCAATTTGCGAACGAGGTTTCAGCCACTCTGCAATCTTCGGGCAAACCTCCTTCTGGGAGCGAGACCCAACAAAGATGCCGATGTGACCCGTATTGAAGGAGAGCATTTGCTTATCTTTGCTCGGGATAGCCTCAGTGAAGGGTCGTGAGGATGAAGGCGGAACCAAATGGTCAAACTCTGCAAAAACATTTAACACGGGCATTTTGATTTTGTTTAAGTCAACATGTTTTCCACCAAGGTAAAACCTGTTCTTGGCTAACAGATTCTGCTGATATATTTCTTTTATGAACTTGCGAAAAGCCTCTCCTGCCTGGTCAGGTGAGTCGAAAATCCATCGCTCCATCCTGACAAAATTGGTTACGAAGTTCTCGTCCTCGAGGTTCTCTAAGAAATCAACATATTTGTGGAACATAAGACGGAAGGGGTTCAAAAGAAGAAACGCAAAATTCAGGAAATCTCCTGAAACATTTCCCATTATATCAACCAACTTGTCAACATTCATACTCTTCGACCAGACATTGAGCAGCCCTTCATCCGTGTCGGTATCGAAAGGACTGACTACTGTCACCAGGTTTTTCACCTTTTCAGGATAAAGCGCTGAATATATTATGCAGAAAGTCCCTCCTTGGCAGATTCCAAATAGGGTGATGCTGTTCGTTCCTGACTGGTTACGGATGAAATCAACGCTCTCGTCCATATAGCCCATAATGTAATCTTCGAGAGTTAGGAATCTGTCTCCTCTTTCGGGATAGCCCCAGTCCAAAAGATAGACATCGAAACCGGCATTAAGAAGATTTTTTATCATGCTTCTGTCAGGTTGTAAGTCCAGCATATAGTATCGGTTGACCAATGCATAAATTACGAGAATAGGCACAGGAGCGGTCTCTTTTACAGTCGGATGGTAATGGAGAAGGGTCGCCTTATCCATCCGATGAACCACATCGGCGGGCGTTGTGCCGACATCAATCTTCGACGCACGGCTCAACACATCTATACTCTTTTTGAACTTCTCGTAAAGCCGGGCAGCAAGCCCCATCATCGTTGTCGTCTCGCTTTTCTCTTCCACGCCTGCTACTCCTAACTATCACCTCTTAATCAAGGCATTTTTCCACATCATTTTTTACCTGCTAACTCCTTGATTCTCTTCTTCAAACCGAAAACTTCTTTCTGCAACTCGTCCACCTCTTTTCGAGTTGGAAGAGTCAAATTCTTCATTACCCAGTCAAGCAGTTCTTGCCTGTCTTTCGTGAAATCCAGCATTGTGTCTGACACAAGAGAAAGCATCTCTTTGAAAGAGGCGGACCTGAACATCTCGTTGTAATGGCGCTCCGCAGTCTGGATTACAAGTTCGTAGAACTTCCTGAATGTCTCTGCTCCCTTTCCCTGCTCATAAATCTGTGGCATCTGCTCGGCCACTTCTTCCATTGCTTCCAACCAGCGGGCTTGAAGCATGAGGTAGAAATCATTCATCGCAGCAAGGTAACGAATGGCAGAATCCATCGTGTGAAGGAATATTTCCGTAGGAACACGAACAGGACCCACTTGCGGGGTTTTGAGCAGTTTCCCTACGGTTTCCTCATATGCCTTTTTCCATCCTTCATACACTTCCTTCCATCGTCCGATGTCCCTTCCACTCAAGGTGCTGCCTACGCTCTCTAAAGCTCTTTCTAAGGTTTCTAACCAGAGTCTTATAACCTTGTTGAGATTGCCGGAGGCATCACTGTAAATACTCCGAAGCATCTCGGCCTCTGCGGGTGGAGATAGGGACTCCAGTAAACCTTTGAATGGGTGAATCAGTGGTTGCGCAATGACACCTTTGAAGATATCGCGTGCGGTGTTGCGCCACTGCTCCGTAACGGAACGAACATTATCGACGGCGTTGGGCACATTTATTGCTCGTTCAAGGTCAGTCCAGAAGCGAAGAAGGCTTGCTTGCAGCCTGGCAGCGTTCAGAATTCCATAAATTGTGTCTCTGTGGAACGCCCACTCGGAAGCCGCAATCAGGCTACCTAACGCTGTCTCGTACAAGCGCTTCAAATCGTCCGGTTTAAATCCTTCTCCTTTCAGCAGAGGTTCTGCAGCCTCGACAACCTCCTCGATTATCCGCTTCCATTGGCTAAACCAGGAGGCACCAATGTTGCCCATAGCCCCTGTGAAACCACTCAGAATGTCATCCAGAAAGTTCTTGTGGTCCATCTCTAAACCCCGCCAAAACTACATATACATCCCACCATTAATTGCTATTACCTGTCCTGTTATATAGTTCGCTCTCTCGTCGCACAAAAATGTAACAACATATGCTATCTCTTCGGGTGTCGCGAACCGCTTGAGCGGTATCAAAGCCATTATCTTCTCCCGTACATCGGGCGGTATAACAGCCGTCATATCTGTTTCAACGAACCCCGGAGCAACAGCGTTGACTGTCACACCATTCCTAGCCACTTCCCTCGCTAGAGACTTGGTGAAACCAATTACTCCTGCTTTTGAAGCGGCATAGTTAACCTGACCGATGTTTCCCATCTGTCCTACAACGGACGAAATGCTGATTATTCGTCCCCATCCCTTCGAAACTATGGTCGGTAGAAAGGCGCTGGTACAGTAAAATACACCGTCCAGATTTATGGAAATAACATCACGCCACATCTTCGCATCCATATTCTTGAACAATTTGTCTCTCGTTATCCCGGCATTGTTGATGAGAATGTCAACCGTCCCCAACTTGTCCAATATTGCGTCTTTAGCCTTGTTGACGCTTTCAGGAGAGGAGACATCCATCTGGAAGAACTCTGCCCTCCGTTTAGAAGCCTTTATCTCATCCATGGCGGATTTCGCCTTGTCTTCGGTGACTATATCGCAGACGGCTATATCAGCTCCCTGTCTTGCGAGTGCAACCGCAATAGTCTTACCTATACCCCTTGCGGCACCTGTAACAACCGCTACTTTTCCTTCGAGCCCCATTCTTCTTCCTCCAAAGGAAATAAAGAGTTTAGTCCTGACCCAAGAAGAGTCAATAGATTTTTAGGATTTGTTTAGCAAAAATTTTTGGGTTCGTTAGGCAGACGGTGAGGAAACAAAAAGACCACATTACTCTGACTGATAAAGGGTCAAAGGGCTACTATAAAGAGGATATTAGGGGAGTAAAAATACTCTTGAAACCTTCTGCTGAATCATTAAGCAGGTATGTTGGTTTCCTTTGCAGCGCTGAAAAGCAGAATTACATCACTTCTTCAGTTTCAGTTCTTCAATATGTTTTTTAAGGCTTTCGGAAATCTCTCCTGCTGGTGCAAAGGAAAGTGCTTTCTCGTATTCCTTGACGAGGCTATTGTAAGAGACCTTCTGCCCCTTTCTCTTCTTCTCTTCCAGTTTTGTTTCTTCTTTAATAGCGTTTGCTACAGCGCTTCTGTACTTTAACTCTTTTTCGAGCGCAGAGAACGCCTCTTTGTAGCCTACTTCCTTCTTCAATTCGCCCAGGATTTTGGAAAACTCGGACTTCTCTTCCGCTTTTGAAAAATCTCTCTCCCCCAAGACTGCAAGCCGAACGGCAGTTTCTATCTCTTTCTCTTCTCTTGCCTTTTTCAATGCATTAAGCGCCTCAGATGCCGCTCTCTTATACTCTTCGACTACCTCGTCTCTTTCTCTTATCACATCTTTAAGCACCGTAAGCGGCATGTCAATCTTCACCTTTTGAAAACTCTCCCATCCTGATAAAGATGCTTCAAGGCATCCGAGTTCACGAGAGAGTTTGTAAAACCGTATGAAAGTTTTGATGAGAAAATACTCGCTTTCGTAACGAATGGGAAAATTTTTCGATGTGACTCTGTCTCCTTTTCTTGGAACCCCGTTGTTTTGCTCCACATCGGCGAACTTGCAAGGGACACTTTCGCCTGTTGGATAGTCGCCCTGCCTGAGACAGAAATGCAGATGGGCGCCTTCGGAGTTTCCAGTGTTTCCTGAATAACCTATCAGATCGCCTCTCATCACTTTCTGATTTACCTCTACAACCGCCCCGTTCTGCTTCAAATGTGCGTATTCGCTTACATTGTTGTCGGCGTGTCGAATAACAACGACATTGTTGTCCTCCCATCTGCCTGTTGGACCTTTCGTGTCCTCTTTTACCATAACAACCGTCCCGTCAGCGGATGCAACGACAGGTGTCCCTTCTGGAATCTCAAAGTCAAATGCAAACCTGTTCCATACCTCGGCGTGAGTCGGGGCATCGTTGTTACCGCGGTTCATTACAGAAGTGGCGCCGTATTCGAGCGGCAGATAATAGACAACTTCCTGCGGACCTGGAGACGCTTTATCTCCACTTAACAAAAGCACAACAAATGCCATTAGGAACAGCCTGAAGCGTAAAAAACAGGAGACCATAACTCCATCCTTCAGCGAGCGACGAGGTTATTATAGCACAAACGGGCTTGGAACATCAAAGGTTTCAAATCGAGGCGGTTCAATAAAGACTCAACAATTCTGCAGAGTTATTTCTGCCTGTAGAGGGAAGAGAGAATATGACGACGAACTTTTCCCGTGGCGGTTTTAGGCAACTCTTCAAGAAACAGAATCTTGCGAGGAATCTTGTAGTCAGCAATGTGTTCTTTTAGAAAGGACTTGAGAGAGTTAGGTGTCGTCTGAAAGTTCTCTTTTAAGATAACAGCAGCGGCAGGAACCTCGCCTGACTGCTCGTCGGGGATGCCAAAAACGGCGCAGTCAGCAACAGCAGGGTGGTTCATAAGCACCATCTCTACTTCTGGTGGATAAATCTTAAGCCCTTTTACGCTTATCATATCTTTCTTCCTGCCGATGATGTGGACGAACCCTTCCTCGTCGATTCTAGCAATATCTCCTGTGCGAAGCCAGCCATCCACTATACATTTGGATGTTTCAAAAGGGCGGTTGAGATAACCTGCCATAACATTGTCACCTTTCACGCATAGTTCACCTTCTCCGCAATGCGAAAGGGCGCCGGTCTCTTCGGAGAGAACGCGCACCTCAACACCTTTCAGAGGAATCCCAACAGAACCTTTCTTTCGATTCCTGGGGAGATTGAATGTGACAACAGGGGAGGCTTCTGTGAGCCCATAACCTTCAAGGAGGGGGATTTTGAAGCGGCGCTCGAAAGCGTCGAGAATGTCGGTCGGTAGAGGGTCTGCGCCTGAAATGCAAAGGCGGAGAGGGTTCAAAAAACGGAGAAAGAAACGGGCAACGATTCCAGGCGCGGGGGCGTTCGCCATAGCGCGGTAGATTTGCGGAATGCCGACAAAGATTGTGACTCGGTTCTTAAAAACACTCTTCATAACCTGTTTGAAATGTTTTACGGAAGGGATGAGCGTTACGGTGGTGCCTGATAGAAGCGGCACCAGAAGGCAAACGGTAAAGGGGAATGTGTGAGAAAGTGGCAAGATGCAAAGAAAATTGTCTTTCGGGTGCAACTCGATGGTCTCAAGACAGGCAAAGGCGTTAGAAAGCAGGTTTTTGTGAGAGAGTTGTGCCCCTTTTAACAGACCGGTCGTTCCTGATGTGTATGCGATGAGCGCGATAGAGTCAGGAGATACTTGCTCGGACTCTTCTATCGGCTTACTGTCTGCAAAGCCCATTTTGTCTACATTGATTAAGTGTTCAATAGATGTGCCTCTCTTTATCGCAGATGCTGCAACTTCAATGAACATCTGCTCAGTCACGAAGATTCGAGAAGAAGAATCAGTTAAGATAAAAAGAATCTCATCAGATGCAAGACGAGTGTTAAGGGGAACAACCTGTGCACCAAGAGAAAAAGCCGCCAGAGAAAAGGTAGCATACTCAGGACGGTTGCTCAGAAGAAACGCAATTCTGTCGCCATTTCTCACTCCTAATGAGTGCAGGAATGAGGTTATCTCCTGCTTGCGTCGAATCAATTCTGAATAAGTGATTCTTTCTCTCTCATAGATGATTGCTGTTTTGCGCGGAACTCGTCTTGCAGTCTCTTCAACTACTTCCGTGATACTCCTCTTCTCAAACCCTATCACAAAAACTCTGCCTTTACCTAAGATGATAAAATTTTTAGCATATGAGAAACGGATTGTCAAGTAGGCTTACAATGTTCTCTTCTCCCACATAAACATAATTTGTGAGTTGAAATTTTCTCTTCCTTTGACAATCCTTTTGTTTCTTTTATGATAGTTTCGTAGAGTGAGGTGTTGGATGGCGATAGATGGTGACAAAGACCGTTGTTGTGGGAATCGGCAACGAGATAATGGGTGATGACGGTCTTGGAATCGTTGCGGTCCGCGAACTTAAGAGGGTTCTCCCCGATTCTGCTGCTTACATCGAGGCTGCTGTCGGAGGGCTTCAACTGCTCGAGATTCTATACGGCTACCAGCGTGCAATTCTTGTTGATTCCATCGTTGGAGAGAATCCAGGTCGTATTCATCAACTTACCGCCGATGAGGTGTTTTCACACCCCCGCCTCTCTTGCGTCCACGATGCCGACTTCGCAACCGCACTCGCATTAGCCCGAGAGTTAAAACTTCTTATCCCAGACGAGATAACCGTTTTCGCTGTCGAGGTGAAGGATGTACATACCTTCAGGGAGGGACTTTCACCCGAAATAAAAGCGGCGATTCCTGAACTTATCAGTCGCATCGCCGCTTTACTCAAGGAAACCTGAATTTTATTTCTTCTCTCCCTCCTTTTCTTTCTTCTCATCTCCTTTCTTCTCTTTGTCGTATTCTATTCCTTTTTCTGCCGCCTTCTTCTTGATTATCTCAGTAATGGCTTTTTCGAACTCACTTTCCTCTTTTCTGACTTCCTCGACCATTCTCTCTATTTCTTTTGTTCGCTCTTCTGGTTTCATTTTGCGCAAGGTTTCAGGCATCTCCTCTTCCTTCAAATCTTCAACCTTCCGTTTTCCATCAGCAACATCTTTCAGTTTGTTTCTCCAACTTGATTCGACTCCACCAGGTGCAGATTTACCAGGTACAGCGGAAGCCTCTTTTCCACCTCCACCTCTGCCGAACTCTGCCTCTCTACTAACTCTTCCTGCTGTTTGTGCCGCTCTTTCTAACAGCAGTTTATAAACTCCTTCCCCTTTGCGCGCTATCTCTTTCCAGACGGCTTCATTTGCTCCTCCGCAACTGATAGTGTTTATGATGATTCCTTTCTTCTGCGCGTCTTCACACGCTTTTCGCCAGTCAAACCCGTCATCGTAATCTTCGTGCGGCGGCGCATCTCCTATCAAAAAGAGCATCTTCAAAGTCTCTTCCTCTTTGTCCCAGTTCAAATCATTTACTGCCTCAACAAGCGCTCTCGAAACATGCTCCGGCCAATCCCCACCTCCTGATGCTCTGTATGATTTCAATTCTTTATGCACAGAATCGATGTCTTCCGTTATATTGAACTTCTTCGTCACATATTCATCTCCTTTGTCTTTATACGCTACCAGCCCCACACGGACGATGGGAGTAGGTTTGCCACTCGCAATCTCGTTCACAATCTCCCAGATTTTTTCTTTCGCTTGTTCAATTGCCCAGCCCATCGAACCTGTTGTGTCTATCACAAACACCACATCAATCTTTGGCTGCTTCTCCTTCTTCTCCTCCTGTCCGAAGCCTGGGATGCATATGCAAATCACCACAAGAACTGCCATCATCTTCCTCATCTTTATCAACCTCCAACAAACTCGCCTGCCATATTATTAGTCGATAAAGAAGGGCAAACGGTTCCCTCTTTTTTATTTTACAGATAAAAAGACTGTTATTCATTGGATTTTCCGATTTGTTTAGCGTTGCGTCTGCTATATCATTAAGTCTGCGGAGACAAGAGGAGGCTCTCTTATGAAACTGATAGATGCCCGTGGGCTTCCCTGCCCGAAGCCTGTCATTCTCACCAAAGAGGCGATAGAAGAATCTTCTGGGGGAGAAGTCATCAGGGTGTTGGTTGACAACGCTGCTGCTCGGGACAACAT
>JAOAAR010000420.1 GCA_026418755.1 Planctomycetota bacterium | reverse complement strand
CTTCCGGGATTTTATACACCTTCACAGTCAATTTGTTCTCACCTAATCGGCTCAAGATTGGAGCAAAGCGATATTCTGTTTCAGAGAGTTTTTCTAATGTGACGGGAGTAGTCTCATCAGGAAATGTGGCTTCGATTAAGATGGTTTCAAGCAGTCTCGGATTCTTTGTTTTCAACTCTATATCAAATGTGACAGTCTCGTCCAGATAATAAATTTCTCGTTCTGTTGAAATGAGAATCTCGATTCCTTTCTTCTTCTCTCTATCACAGGCTTTGATTTGTTCACCACCGCCGAAAGGCAGAAGAGTAACGGGAAGCACAATCAGCCATAACCCCCCCCCGTTTTAAGGACTTATGGTTAAGCATAAGGTTTCTCCTCATAACAAGTTACTTCTACACAAAGTATATGCTTAAAAACTGACTTTGTCAAGTTAGGCAGAAATGATATCAAGAGAAATTTACTGAAAAATTTATTGCTCTGTTGAAGAGTAGAAAAAGTAGCGAATCTTGACCGCTTTCAAAC
>JAOAAR010000419.1 GCA_026418755.1 Planctomycetota bacterium | reverse complement strand
GGGAATGCCTGAAGTCTCCAACTAGTTTGGAGCCGAAGGCAGGGCCGGTGGCGGGGGCTAAGTCGTAACAAGGTAGCCGTACGGGAACGTGCGGCTGGATCACCTCCTTTCTAAGAGATAAAAAGCTATCAGACACGCTTTTTTATTTTTATTGACAGTGTATATCTAATGATATATAATGTCCTTATGCATTGCGCTATTGAAATATCTTTTGTGACTTATTTGATTATAGAATAGAAAGCCGAGGATCCGATGCTGATACTTAATAGACAACATGAAAGTTATAAAGACTCAATCAGGTTGTTACAACTAATTAGAAGTTTATTTGCCCAAGCTTTTGGGGCTATAAGAACATCCCAAATAATTAACTAACTATGAGAAAATTTATCGCAATTAATCTTTTATTAATAACTTTTATTTATGCCGACAGCTCAAGTTTAAAAATTGCTCCGGCATTTTCCTTATACGATATAAAAGGTAACGTGATTGTCTTAGATTCCCTAGTGAAAAAAGGACCGGTGGTGATGAGTTTCTGGGCTTTGTGGTGTAAAATG
>JAOAAR010000418.1 GCA_026418755.1 Planctomycetota bacterium | reverse complement strand
GTACGAAGGGATGTAAAATATAATCCACTGATAAAAAAAGAGAAATTTAAAGAGATGATACTAAAGTTGCAGAAATTAAACCAATTTGCAAACATGCTAAATTCGTTTTTAATATCTCATCTCCCAATATAAATATTATTTCTCAAAATTCATCTTAACAATTATTATATATTTTGTAATATCTAGTCAGATTTTATTAAAATTTATGTTTTTATAAAAATAATTATAGAAAAAGAAAGAACTGATGAGAGTTTAACAAGATGCTAAATATTTACAACTTGATGAGGCAATTAATATAAACCTGCCCGCAATATATCAATTTCCATTCTTCTAAATCGCTTTGGTAACGGTTTAATAATTGATAAACGGATAAATAAAAAATCATTAGAAAGAAAAGAAAATTATTTTTATAATAAATTTATCATTCCTCAAAGTATTTTTTGAGAAAATCCAAAACAGTTTCCCTTCTCAGGTATTCATGACAGAATTGATTTTGATAGTTCCTAAGACAACCATAGCAACTTGTTTCAAGACCACATGTGCAATTTTTCAGCCGATCCGAAACACTTTTGAGAGTATCTTTGAAGCACCCTTCATACATTAAGTGTTTCACATGCCCAGCTCCACCAGGGAC
>JAOAAR010000417.1 GCA_026418755.1 Planctomycetota bacterium | reverse complement strand
CCTCATCATACCCAAGCTTGTACCTTCCGAAGCTTTCCCCCATATCACAGTTTAGATCCACCTTCATCACCCCTCACCCCCCTCTATAACCTTTAGGAACTCAGAGGCAAGAATGGGATCGAACTGACTCCCTGAGCCTCTCTTTATCTCCTCGATTGCTTCCAACCTTGAGAGGGCCTTCCTATACGGCCTGTCCGAGGTCATAGCATCAAAGGCATCGGCTATGGCCATTATCCTAGACTCCAAAGGTATCTCGTAACCCTTTAAACCATCAGGATACCCCTTGCCATCCCATCTTTCATGATGCCAGCGAATAAAAAGAGCGATCTCCTTAAGAAATGGAACACCCTTAACAAGCTCCTCTCCCAAAACGGAATGCCTCTTAACTATCTCATACTCCTCATCAGTCAACCTCCCAGGCTTATCAAGTATCCTACCAGGGATACCTATCTTACCTATGTCATGTAGTATACAGGCATATCTCAACCTCTTTCTATCCTTCTCAGAAAAACCTATCTTAAGAGCAATGGCATCAGAATACCCCATAACTCTCTCACAATGTCCTCTAGTATATGGATCCTTGTACTCAATGGTTTTAGCTAAGGCCAAGGTAGTAGCAAAAAGGTTATCTTCAAGCTCCCTTAAATGAGATACGTTTTCAAGGACTATCCCCATAGA
>JAOAAR010000416.1 GCA_026418755.1 Planctomycetota bacterium | reverse complement strand
CACTTGAGGTCTTCTCACATCCAGTTTTTCAATCAGCCCTTTCAATTCGTCAAATTTCTCCTTTTCTGCCTCAATAATAAGAGAATTGGTCTGCTTTTCTGCCACGATTCTTGTGGGAATCGGCTGTAACTCTTCTGGCGCACCAGGACGAGTTACACGCTGCTGTCGCTGCTGTTGCCCTGTCAGAATTGACTGCAAACTCGCCGCCAGTTTTTCTGCATCCACATTCTTTAACTGGTATATGTGAATCGTGCCCCTTCCTTCAGGCATTTGCTCATCTAACTCTCTCACTATCTTTTCAATCTCGGGGTAGTTCTCGGGATATGTGAGAATAATGAGTTTGTTGGTACGCGTATCAGCAACGAATGTCGCTTCAAATCCTGTCTCCGTAGGAACCATCGCCCCAGGCTGTCTTGCCCCGGGCATCTGCGCCCTTGATAACTGCGAAAGATAGGTTGCGACATCCTGCGCCACTGCATTGCGGAGTTTGTATATGAACAGTTTCAACCGCTTCGGCTCAACATCTAACGCCCTCATCAGTTTCAGATAATAGTCAACCTGTGGTGCAAAATCCCTAATGATTATTATGGGTTGCCCGGGAACGCTCACCGCAATCCCAGGTCCCATCCTCGACATAAGTCTCGTCGTAAGCATAGTCTCCACTTGCCGAGGGTCTGCATATTCCAACCGTATGATTGCCGTCACCAACTCGTTCTCTTCCATCCCCTCTCCCTTTTCTACCACTTTGGTCGCTTTTGTCGTCACCTCCCGAACATCCCTGTCTGCCAACACCTTTATCACCTTGGTCTTGTCCG
>JAOAAR010000415.1 GCA_026418755.1 Planctomycetota bacterium | reverse complement strand
GCCTACAACAACCGAGGACTTTCCAGAAAAGATAAAGGTGATTATGACGGTGCTATCGAGGACTTCAATAAGGCATTGGAACTGAGACCAAATTATGAGAAAGCGTATTTTAATCGGGGACTTGTAAAGCATCATAAAAAGGATTATGAGGGTGCCATTGCTGACTATAATAAGGCGCTTGAATTGAACCCGAAGTATGCAATAGCATATAACAACCGTGGGATTGCCAAAAAGGACAAAGGTGACTATGTTGGGGCGATTGAGGACTACAACAAGGCACTTGAGTTGGAACCGAATGAGCCGACGACATACGTTAATCGTGGGATAGCAAAGTGGAGTAAAGATGACTTTGACGGAGCGATTGCGGATTACACCAAGGCGCTTGAATTGAACCCGAAGTTAGCATCGGCATACAACAATCGCGGAGTCGCAAAGAAGGACAAGGGTGACCATGAGGACGCTATAAAGGATTTCGACAGAGCATTGGAGTTAAACCCAAATTATTCTGAAGCGTATAACAACCGTGGGTTTGTGAAACATAAGAAGGGAGATGTTGAGGGAGCAATTAGAGATTATAAGAGAGCAATTGAATTGAATCAGAGGTATATGTTGGCGTGGTATAACCTTGCGTGTGCGTATTGTAAGGGAGGGGATAAGGAGAAGGCGATAGGTGCGTTGAAGAGGGCATTTGAGTTAGACGGAAGCGGGCAGTTGAAGGAGCATGCGAAAACGGATGCAGACTTAGAATCTTTGCGCGCCGATGAAGAGTTTAAGAAACTCATCAAGTAGGCTGGACAGTTGAGAAGCGGCATAAAGTCTGTCTCTTATACACATCT